>CALWYC010000210.1 GCA_944385655.1 uncultured Intestinimonas sp.
AGGGGGAAGGTGGCCCGCAGGGCCGGATGAGGGTGCGTCTCGGAAGTGGTTTGGCGCGCCGAGTCGTCGCGCCCCACAACAAGAGAGGCAGTTCTTCACCAACAACACGAACCACGCCGCAAGGCTTCCCCTCATCCGTCTGGCCTCCGGCCAGCCACCTTCCCCCCAGGGGAAGGCTTTTGGGCGCGTCTGGGAAGCCGCGCCCCACGACGGGGAGAGCGGCGTTTTCAGGCGCAAAAAACCGCCCCGGGGAGGGATGACCTCCGCCGGGGCGGCGCTGTGTGGTTTACTGGTCGTTTTGCTCCTTGGACGGGTCGCCGGAGCCCTGGGAGCCGCCGGGGTCCTCCGCCGGGGGCTCGGTTTGGGGCTGGCCGTCGGAGGGGGCGTCCTGACCGCCCTGGTCCTCCCGGGGCTTGCTGCCGTCGAAGAGGGTGATCTTCTTGGCGGGGCGCTCCACGTCGCCGTCCAGGGAGGGGGAGGCGGGCTTGGCGTTGGTGGAGGCGTAGGCGTCCTCCACCAGGGCGGGGTCCCGGCCCTCGATGATGGCCACCATCTCGCCGCCGGTGATGGTCTCCTTCTCCAGGAGGTAGGCCACCACCTTGTGCATGTCCTCCAGGTTGTCCTGGATGAGGGCCACAGCGTCCTTGTAGCACTGGTCCAGGATGACCTTGACCTCCTTGTCCATGATGGCCGCCGTCTCCTGGGCGCAGTCCAGGCCGTAGCCGCCGTCCAGATACTGGTTGCGGATGGAGCCCAGGGCCATCATGCCGAACTCGTCGCTCATGCCGAACATGGCAACCATGTTCCGGGCGATGTTGGTGGCCTCCTGGATATCCTGGGAGGCGCCGTTGGTCATGGTGTGCATGACCACCTCCTCGGCGGCCCGGCCGCCCATGGAGACGGTGATCTTGGCCATGAGCTCTTCCTTGGTGCGCAGGTTGGTCTTGTCCTCCTCGGGCATGAGCAGGGTGTAGCCCAGGGAGCCCTCGGTGTGGGGGACAATGGTGATCTTCTGCACCGGCTCGGCGTTCTTCTGCTTGTAGGCCACCATGGCGTGGCCCACCTCGTGGTAGGCCACCAGCTTCTTCTCGAACTCGGTGAGGACGGAGTTTTTCTTCTCGCTGCCGGCGATGACGAACTCGAAGGAGGCCAGCAGGTCCTCCTGGTTGACGGCCTTGCGGCCGTGGCGGACGGCCCGGAGGGCGGCCTCGTTCACCAGGTTGGCAAGGTCTGCGCCCACGGCGCCGGCGGTGGCCAGGGCGATCTTCTTGAGGTCCACGTCCTCGGAGAGCTTGATCTTCCGGGTGTGGACGTGGAGGGTGGCCAGACGGCCGGCCAGGTTGGGCCGGTCGATGGTGATGCGCCGGTCGAAGCGGCCGGGGCGGAGGAGGGCCTTGTCCAGCACCTCGGGCCGGTTGGTGGCGCCCAGGACGATGACGCCCTTGCCGGGGTCGAAGCCGTCCAGCTCGGCCAGCAGCTGGTTGAGGGTCTGCTCCCGCTCGTCGTTGCCGCCCATGCGGTTGTCACGGGACTTGCCGATGGTGTCGATCTCGTCGATGAAGATGATGCAGGGGGCCATCTTGCTGGCCTCCTTGAAGAGGTCCCGGACCCGGGCGGCGCCCATGCCCACGAACATCTCCACGAAGTCGGAGCCGGAGATGGAGAAGAAGGGCACGTTGGCCTCGCCGGCCACGGCCTTGGCCAGCAGGGTCTTGCCGGTGCCCGGCGGGCCCACCAGCAATGCGCCCTTGGGCAGCTTGGCGCCGATCTCGGTGTACTTTTGGGGGTTATGCAGGATGTCGATGATCTCCTGCATGGACTCCTTGGCCTCGTCCTGGCCGGCCACGTCCATGAAGGTGACGCCGGTGGACTTCTCCACGTAGACCTTGGCGTTGGACTTGCCCAGGCCGCCCAGGCCGCCGCCCATCTTGCTGGACATGCCCCGGAAGAGGAAGGAGAACAGGACCACCATGATCACCACGGGCAGGACGTAGGAGATGAGGAGGGTGATGACGGGGGAGAGCTGCTCAATATAGGGGGGGCCGTAGATGACGCCGTTTTCCTCCATGAGGGCGATGAGGCGGGACATCTCGGTGTCGCTGGTGATGGGAGCGCAGTAGTAGGAGGGGCCCTGCTTGAGGGCCTGCTTCCACTCGCTGGAGCCGGGCTCCAGGGTCTTTTCGGCGGCGGGGTTTTTGCCGCCGGAGGCAGAGGGGGCGGAGGTGACGGCGGAGCCGCCGCCCAGGCCCTCCAGGCCCTCCAGGCCGGGAATGGGGGTGCCGGCGGGCTGGTCCTGCCCGTCAGACTGGGCATCGTCCTGAACGCCGGCGGCGTCGGTGATGTCCGACTTGGGGTAGATGGTGTACTTGTTGGACTCCATCACCACCCAGGCCACCTCGTCGTTCTCCACCATCTCCACAAACTGGGAGTACTCGATCTGGGTGGAGCGGGAGGTGGACATGGAGGAGGTGAAGTAGTTGATCATCAGGGTGATGATCAGGGCCCAGAGGATGAGGGAGATGATCCCCATCATGTTCTTGTTGGAACCTCCGGAGCCCTTTCTGTTGTTGTGATCCAAGGCGTGTCCTCCTTTTTTGGAACCATTCGCCTGCTATTTGTCAGATAACAAGTTATTCTAAATATAGCACACGATTCATTAAAACACAAGGAAGGGGGCGGTAAACTTTCTGTGAATGGGGCTTGGAGACGGGGGAGACGGATCCTTCGCTGCGCTCAGGGTGACGGGGGGCTGAGGGCGGAACGACGTCTGCGTGGGGCGCGGCGTCGTCGGGGCAAAGTCCATTCCATTCGGAACACCCTGTTCGGGTATTCCTCCTTTCAGTTCCTTGCCCCTCCTCTCCCCGGGAAAGCGCTGCGCGCTTTCCCGGGGCCCCCTGATCGCACGCCCACGGAACCACTTGATTTTGTGGGGCGCGACGACCCCGGCGCGCCAAACCACGTTTCGGTCGATTGCTTTCTGTTTCGTAAAAAGATGGGAGAGACGGTTCCTTCGCTGACACTTAGGATAATGCGGAGCGCGGGGCGCGCCGAGTCGTCGCGCCCCACACACAGGAAATACCATGCTGTCAGGGCGGGCGGCGATCAGCCGCCCGCAAGAGCTTACCACCACGGATAAGGGGACGTTCTGACCGGGAAACAGGTCCTTTTTTGGTTGTCACGGGGCGCGAACTATGATATGCTCGCCTTGAACGGGAGAAAGAAGCCAACCGGAACGAACGGAAAGGAGCGTAT
>CALWYC010000211.1 GCA_944385655.1 uncultured Intestinimonas sp.
ATGAAGCCCCTGGACTAAGGGTCCGGAACAGAGAACCGGGGCGCATGGGGCTCCGCCTCCGGCGGGGCCGCCCAAATGGAAATGGACACAGGCGAGCCTGCCACGGAGACCGTGGCAGGCTCGCCTCCGTTTATGGAGGACCTGAAGCAAAGGCAGGTTTGCTTTTCCGTGAGCGTTTCGGGACGCTTGCATCTCTTGACAGCGTATGCTATACTTGCTTTCACCCTGGCGGCCACCCCTGAGGAGGGGCAGCCATCCGTGTATCAGTATAAGGAGGCATCTGATCGTGCTGTTTTATCCCCTGCAGGCGCTGCGCAGGCGCCTGAGCAGCATGCGCAACCTGAACCCGGCCCGGATCGTCGTGACGTCCTTTGGTATCATCATCCTGGTGGGGACCCTGCTGCTGATGCTGCCCATCTCCAGCCGGGACGGCGTGCCCACCGACCTCATCACCTGTCTGTTCACCGCCACCTCGGCCTCCTGTGTCACCGGCCTCATCCTGGTGGACACCTGGGTCCACTGGTCCCTGTTCGGCCAGGTGGTCATCCTGACCATGATCCAGCTGGGCGGCCTGGGGTTCATGACGGTCATCACCTCGGTGTCCTTTGCCCTCCGGCGGCGAATCGGCCTCTCGGAGCGGCTCATCATGGTCTCCACCCTGAACCTCAACGACATGGACGGCGTGGTCCGCATGGTGCGCCACGCCCTGCTGGGCACCCTGATCATCGAGGGCACGGGCGCCGTCATCCTGACGGCATGCTTCCTGCCGCAGTTCGGCCTGGCGGGGGGCCTCTGGCGGGGGATCTTCCACGCCGTCTCCGCCTTCTGCAACGCCGGCTTTGACCTGCTGGGCTGCAACGGCGCCTTCACCAGTCTGCTCACCTACAACGGCCATCCGGTGGTCCTCCTCACCATCCTGTCCCTCATCACCATCGGCGGCCTGGGCTTTTTCGTCTGGGAGGATCTGATCCGGAACTGGCGGACCCCCCGGCGTCTCTCCCTTTACAGTAAGCTGGTCATCCTGATGACAGGGGCACTTATCCTGGGCGGAGCGGTGTTCTTCCTGGGCGTAGAGTGGGATAACCCCAATACTCTGGGGAGCATGTCCTGGTGGAAGAAGATCCTCAACTCTCTCTTCCAGTCAGTGACCCTCCGCACCGCAGGATTTGACTCCATCGGTCAGGGCGGACTGCGGGACAGCTCTCTTGCCATGTCCTGTATTCTGATGCTCATCGGCGGCTCCAGCGGCTCCACCGCCGGCGGTCTGAAGACGGGCACGGTGGCCATCCTCCTCCTCACCATGCGCGCTGTCCTGGCCGGCCGGGAGGAGGTCACCCTCCGGCGGCGGACCATCTCCCAGCGCCGGGTCATGAGCGCCCTTACCCTGACCCTCATCGTGGTGGTCCTCTTCCTGGGCGTCTCCATGGTCCTCTCGGTGGCCGACGAGGTCCCCTTCCTCTCGGCGGCCTTTGAGACGGCTTCCGCCATGGCCACCGTGGGCGTCACCGTGGGCATTACCCCGACCCTGAGCACCTTCAGCCACATCCTGCTCATCGCCGCCATGTTCCTGGGCCGGGTGGGCATCATGTCCTTCTCGGTGGCCTTCCTGGCCAGGGGCCGGAACGCGGCCAAGATCCATTATCCTGTCATCGACATCATGATCGGGTGAGTCCAGGACCGCCCTAAACAAAAAAGGAGCTGTGAATCGTGAGGACATATGTAGTGATCGGGTTGGGCCGTTTCGGTACCGCCGTGGCCACCGAGCTGTGCCGGCTGGGCCATGAGGTGCTGGCCATCGACGAGTCGGAGGACCGGGTCCAGAGCATCTCAAGCCAGGTGACCCACGCTGTGGCCGGCGACGCCCGGGACCCCGGCGTGCTCCGGGCTCTGGGCGTACGCAACTATAACTGCGCCATCGTGGCCGTAGCAGACGACGTGGGCAACAGCGCCCTTATCACCATGAATCTGAAGGAACTGGGGGTCCGGCAGGTCATCGCCAAGGCCCAGAGCCACGTCCATCAGAAGGTGCTCCAGAAGATCGGCGCCGACAAGGTGGTCTTCCCAGAGCACGAGATGGGTATGAAGCTGGCCCAGAACCTGTCCAGCTCCAACATCCTCAACTTCATCGAGCTCTCCGACGACTTCGGCATCGTGGAGCTGGCCGTGCCCAAGGCTTGGGTGGGACAGTCTCTCCGGGGGCTGGACGTACGGGCAAAATACCGGGTCAACATCATCGCCATCCGCCGGGGCGGCGACGAGCACGACCTGGAGGTGGCGCCCGGTGCCGACTATGTTCTCGCCGCCGGGGACGTGGTGGTCACCCTGGGCCGGAACGAGTATATCGACCGGCTCCACGACCTGTAAGGACAAGAGGAAGGAGGCAGACCATTGGAACAGATCACCAGCCGGTCCAACCCCCTGGTGGGGCAGATCCGGAAGCTGAACACCGCCCGGTCTGCCCGCCGGGAGCAGGGGCTTTTCGTCTGTGACGGTCCCAAGCTGCTGGAGGAGGCGCTCCGGGCCGGGGCAGTCCTCACCGCCGTGGTCCATGACGGCAGCCGGCCCTGTCCGGTGCCTGACGGCGTCCGGGAGGTGCAGGTGCCCGCCGACCTTTTGAAGAGCCTCTCCACCACTGAGACGCCTCAAGGGATCCTCTTCCTGTGCCGGCAGCCCGGCCTCACTCTGCCGGAGGTTCTGCCCGGCAGCCGGTTCCTGGTGCTGGATGGGGTTCAGGACCCGGGGAACGTGGGCACCATCTGGCGCACCGCTGACGCTTTCGGGGCCGACGGCCTCATCCTGCTGCCCGGCTGCGCCGACCCCTTCTCTCCCAAGACCGTTCGGGCCACCATGGGGGCCTGCTTCCGGCTGCCGGTGTGGGAGAGCGACCTGGCGGGCCTGACCCGGGCCCTGGAGCGGACGGACCTGCCCCTCTACGCCACCGCCCTCCGGGCGGACACCGACGACGTGCGCCGGGCCGACCTGGGCCGCTGCGCCGTGGTCATCGGCAGCGAGGGCCGGGGGGTGTCCCAGGCCGTCCTGGACGCCTGTGCCGGCACCCTGAAGATCCCCATGCGGCAGCGGTGCGAGTCCCTCAACGCGGCGGTGGCCGCCTCGGTGGTGCTGTGGGAGATGGCCCGACCTCTGCTGTAGAGCCATCTGATATATTAAGGAAGGAGGTCCGC
>CALWYC010000212.1 GCA_944385655.1 uncultured Intestinimonas sp.
GCCTCGGTGCGGCCGCAGCCGGGGCACTGGTCCCCGATGATGCCGGAGAAGCCGCACACCGGGTCCCGGTCCACCGGGTGGTTCACGCTGCCGTAGCCGATGCCGCTCTCCTTCATGCAGCGGATCACCTTCTCAAAGGCCTCCAGGTTGTCGGTGGGGTCGCCGTCCATCTCGATGTAGCTGATGTGGCCGGCGTTGGTGAGGGCGTGATAGGGGGCCTCGATCCTGATCTTGTCGTAGGCGGAGATGGGGTAGTACACCGGCACATGGAAGGAGTTGGTGTAGTAGTCCCGGTCGGTGACCCCCTCGATGACGCCGTACTTTTCCTTGTCGATGCGGACGAACCGGCCGGAGAGACCCTCCGCTGGAGTGGCCAGCAGGGAGAAGTTGAGGCCCCGCTTTTCGCTCTCGGCGTCCATCCGGGCACGCATGTGTCCCACGATCTCCCGGCCCAGCACCCGGGCCTTCTCGCTCTCCCCGTGGTGGGCGCCGGTGAGGGCCTTCAGGGTCTCGGCCAGGCCGATAAAGCCCACGGACAGGGTGCCGTGCTTCAATACCTCCCGGACCTCGTCGGTCCAGTCCAGCTTGTCGCTGTCCAGCCACACCCCCTGGCCCATGAGGAAGGGATAGTTGTAGACGTGCTTCCGGCACTGGATCTCGAACCGCTCCAGAAGTTGGTCCACGCACAGGTCCATCATCCGGTCCAGCCCCTCAAAGAAGGCGTTCACATCCCCCTTGGCCTTGATGGCCAGCCGGGGCAGGTTGACGGTGGTGAAGGACAGGTTGCCCCGACCGTTGCAGATCTCCCGCTCGGGGTCGTACACGTTGCCGATGACCCGTGTGCGGCAGCCCATGTAGGCGATCTCGGTCTCCGGGTGGCCGGGCTTGTAATATTGCAGGTTGAAGGGGGCGTCGATGAAGCTGAAGTTGGGGAAGAGCCGTTTGGCCGAGCACCGGATGGCCAGCTGGAAGAGGTCGTAGTTGGGCTCTCCGGGGTTGTAGTTGACCCCCTCCTTCACACGGAAGATCTGGATGGGGAAGATGGGGGTCTCGCCGCCGCCCAGGCCCGCCTCGGTGGAGAGGAGGATGTTCTTCATCACCAGCCGGCCCTCGGGGGAGGTGTCCATGCCGTAGTTGATGGAGGAGAAGGGGGTCTGGGCGCCCGCCCGGGAGTGCATGGTGTTCAGGTTGTGGATGAGGGCCTCCATGGCCTGGTAGGTGGCCCGGTCGGTCTCCTTCTCCGCCCGCTGCTGGGCGAAGGCCTGGGCTTTGACCACCGTGGCCTCGTCCCCGAACTCGGGCACCAGGGCAGCCCGCTCGGCGGCAAAATAGGCCTCGTTCCCGCTGAGGGTGGGGCACAGGCCGGTGTCGGCCTCGATCCGGGCCATGATCCCCTTCAGGGCCTGTTCCGGGTCGGCGTCATCGGCCAGGAGGGTGAGGGCCCGGGCCAGGTTCTGGCGGTACACCCGCTTGAAGGTCTTGCGCACGCCGTCGGCCATCCCGTAGTCGAAGTTCACGATGGACTGACCGCCGTGCTGGTCGTTCTGGTTGGACTGGATGGCGATGCAGGCCAGGGCGGCGTAGGAGGAGATGTCGTTGGGCTCCCGCAGGGTGCCGTGGCCGGTGGAGAAGCCCCCCTGGAAGAGCTTCTGGATGTCGATCTGGCAGCAGGTGGTGGTGAGGGTGAGGAAGTCCAGGTCGTGGATGTGGATGTCCCCCTCCCGGTGGGCACGGGCGTGCTCCGGGTTGAGGACGAACATGTCGTAGAACTGCTTGGCGCCCTCGGAGCCGAACTTGAGCATGCTGCCCATGGCGGTGTCGCCGTCGATGTTGGCGTTCTCCCGCTTGATGTCGGAGTCCTTGGCCGCCGAGAAGGTGATGTCCTCGTACACCTTCATGAGCCGGGTGTTCATCTCCCGGGCCTTGCTCCGCTCGTTCCGGTACAGAATGTAGGCCTTGGCCGTCTGGACATAGCCGTTGTCCATCAGCACCCGCTCCACCAGGTCCTGGATGTGCTCCACGTCGGGCTGGGGCTCCCCCTCCAGCTCCAGGATGGACACCACCTCGTCGGCCAGGCGGAGGGCCGTCTCCCCATAGCCCGGCTTGTAGGTGGCGTCAAAGGCCTTGGTGATGGCGCAGGCGATCTTCCCCTCGTCAAAGGGGGCCACCCGGCCGTCCCGCTTTCGGATGCTGGTCATGGTCATGTCTCTGTGCTCCTCCTTCGTGCTCTCATGGAAAAGGCCCTCCGGAGAGGGCCGTTTATTTGGTGTTATGTAAATTCGGCAAAACACTATATGTTGTGGTTCCGCCCTTCGGCGGGTGAGTCTATGATACTCTATCCGGGTGTGGCCGTCAAGGAAAACCCGTGCCGAATTTCCGGTCCCAATTTTATGAAAGTTGCCAGTAGACGGCGGAAAACGGCAATGCGCCCCGCCCGGAAAAGACCGGGCGGGGCGCGAAAAAAGCGGGATTTACAGGCGGTTCTGGGGAATGTCGGGGAGGGAGTCGAAACCCTTCTGAAGCTCTTCGTCGGTGGGGACATGGTCGCTCATTTTGCCGCTGAGGTAGGACTCGTAGGCGGTCATATCGAAATAGCCGGTGCCGGTGAGGCCGAAGAGGATGGTTTTGGCCTCGCCGCTCTCCCTGCACTTGAGGGCCTCGTCGATGGCCCCCTTGATGGCGTGGGCCGACTCGGGGGCGGGGAGGATGGTCTCCTGCTTGGCGAAGAGGACGGCGGCCTCAAAGACCTCGGTCTGCTTGTAGCTCACCGCCTCCATATAGCCGTCGTGGTAGAGCTTGGAGAGGATGGGGCTCATGCCGTGGTAGCGCAGGCCGCCGGCGTGGTTGGCCGAGGGGATGAAGCCGGCGCCCAGGGTGTACATCCGGGCCATGGGGGTGACTTTGCCGGTGTCGCAGAAATCGTAGGCATATTTGCCCCGGGTGAGGGAGGGGCAGGAGGCCGGTTCCACCGCCACGAACCGGGGCGCGGCCCTGCCGGTGAGTTTGTCTCCCATGAAGGGGGCGAT
The DNA here is from genome assembly GCA_944385655.1 of uncultured Intestinimonas sp. GTDB lineage: Bacteria > Bacillota > Clostridia > Oscillospirales > Oscillospiraceae > Intestinimonas. The sequence continues at coordinate 3,027 of CALWYC010000212.1, forward strand.
GAGGCCGCCCAGGTTGGAGCCGCCGCCGGCACAGCCCACCACCACGTCGGGGTACTCCCCCAGCTGCTCCATGGCCAGCTTGGACTCCAGGCCGATGATGGACTGGTGGAGGAG
>CALWYC010000213.1 GCA_944385655.1 uncultured Intestinimonas sp.
CGGAGGGCGGCGGGGTCCAGGTCGTCCCGGCCGGCCTCCTCTAAAATATCCAGAGCCAGGGTGGCGCCGTCCACCACGGTGGGCACCCCCACGGCGATGACGGGCACCCCCAGGGTCTCGGCGTTGAGGGCGAAGCGGTGGTTGCCCACCCCGGAGCCGGGGACGATGCCGGTGTCGGAGAGCTGCACCGTGGCGCAGATCCGGTCCAGGCTCCGGGCGGCCAGGGCGTCCACGGCGATGACGCAGCCCGGCCTCACCTTCCCAGCCACCGCCTGGGCCAGCTCCCCGCTCTCCACCCCGGTGGTGCCCAGCACCCCCGCCGCCAGGGCGGCCACCGGCCGGAAGTCCCCAAAATGCTCCGGGGCCTGGTCGATGAGGTGGCGGGTCACCAGGGTGTGGTCGGCGGCGCCGGGCCCCACGGCGTCGGGGGTGATGGAGCGGTTGCCCAGCCCCACCACCAGCACCGGCGCCTGTTCCGGCACCCGGCAGCGCCGGAGCAGGTGAGAGAGCTCCCCCGCCAGCGCCCGGCAGGACCGGGGAAAGGCCTCCTCCTCCCGCCGCACCAGCCCGGTGAGGTCCACCGTCACATAGGTCCCCACCGGCTTGCCCAGGGCGGCCTCTCCCCTGCCGTCCAGGATCTCCACCCTCGTCACCGGGCAGCCCTCCCGGCGCTCCTCCCGCACCCGGACCCCCTCCGGCGCCGCCGCCGGTTTGCTCAGCGCCTCCGCCTCCACCGCCAGATCCGTCCGCCGCTGCAGCACGGTCTCCACGCCCCTTCCGCAAGATATAGTGGCAGATATGCCATTCAGCCCCTATTTTTTGCGAATGTCCCCGTTCCTATGCGGAAAGCGAAAAAAATTCAAAAAAAAGGTTGCATTTTTCCGTGACTTCTGTTAGAATGGATACCTGCACGGGCAGGACCCGTGAAAATGAGTATATCATCGGAGGAGGTGTTTGGTTTGCCGAATATCAAGTCTGCCAAGAAGCGCGTGCTGGTCAACGAGGCCAAGGCGGCCCGGAACAAGGCGGCCAAGTCTGCGCTGAAGACCCAGATCAAGAAGTTTGACGCCGTGGTGGCCGAAGGCAACCGCAGCGAGGCCGATGTCGTCTACAAGGCCACGGTGAAGGCCATCGACCAGGCCGCCGCCAAGGGTCTGCTGCACAAGAACAACGCGGCCAACAAGAAGAGCGCCATGAGCATCAAGCTGAACAAGCTGGCCTGAGCGCACGCCATCGCACGAAGGACCGCCTGCTGACGCAGGCGGTTTTTTGCTGCCCGTTTTTGGCCCGGATTTTGTCGAAAAGGGAGAAAGTTTGAAGTTCAAACTAAAAGCCCTTGACAAGGGCGGCGGGAGCGGCTACAATTCCAATGTTTTGAAGTTCAAAGAAAAGGAGGGAGCAGCGTGGAGGTGCGCGGCGCCAAGATCAATCAGTTTCTGGTGGAGGTCTTTGACCAGATCCTCCGGCGGGAGGAGGACTGTCTCACGGCGCGGTATCCCAGGCTGTCCCTGAAGGAGATCCACCTGATCGACGCGGTGTGCCGGGCGGCGGACCACGGCGGGGACAACCGGGCCACGGCCATCGCGGCGGCCCAGGGGGTGACGGCGGGGACCCTGACCTCGTCGGTGAACCTGCTGGAGCGGAAGGGCTATGTGGAGCGGCAGCGGGACGAGCACGACCGCCGGGCGGTGCGCATCCTGCCCACGCCGCTGGCCCGGGAGGCGGAGGCGGCCCACCGGGACTTCCACCGGCAGATGGTGGAGCAGGTGCTCGCCGAGCTGACGGCGGCGGAGGCCGACGCCCTGGTGGACGCTCTGGGCAAGCTGGCCCGGTTCTTCGCGCCGGCGGAGGAAGCACAGCGGAATGAAGCATAAAAAGTGAGGTAAGGAAGCTATGGTACGCATCATGACCGACAGCACCTGTGATCTCTCCCCGGAGCGGCAGAAGGCCCTGGGGGTGGAGGTGGTGCCTCTGTCCGTCCACTTTGGGGAGGAGTCCTATCTGGACGGGGTGGATCTGAGCAATCAGGAATTTTACGCCCGGCTGCGGGAGGCGGAGACCCTGCCCACCACGGCCCAGGTGAATCCGGAGGAGTTCATCAGCCGGTTCCAGGCCCACATGGCGGCGGGGGACCAGGTGGTGGGGATCTTCCTGGCCTCCCAGCTCTCGGGCACCTGCCAGTCGGCCCTCATCGCCCGGAGCATCGTGGACGAGGAGAACATTTTTGTGGTGGACTCCACCACGGTGACCTTCGGCCTGGGGCTGCTGGTGGAGATGGCGGCCCGGCTGCGGGACCGGGGCCTGAGCGCCGCCGCCATCGCGGAGCAGGTGGAGGCCCTGGCCAAGCGGCTGCGGTTCTACGCCGTGGTGGGCACCCTGAAGTATCTGAAGATGGGCGGGCGCATCTCGGGCACCGCCGCCGTGGTGGGCGGCATGCTGGGCATCACCCCCATCCTGAACATCCGGGACGGCGTGGTGGAGGCGGCGGCCAAGTCCCGGGGCCGGAAGGCGGCCTACCAGTGGATGGAGAAGCAGCTCCAGGCGGAGCCTGTGGATACCTCCCTGCCCGTCTCCTTCGGCCACTCCGACAGCCCGGAGATCATGGCCGAGTGCGAGGCCTACTTCCGGGAGCGCATCCCCGGCATGGAGGCCCTGGAGAGCGACATCGGCTCCGTGGTCGGCACCCACGCAGGGCCGGGGTGTGCCGGCATCGCCTATTTCGTGAAGGAGTGACCGGAACTCCCTCAGGGCCGGTGTGCCGACCACTAAGGAGTCAATCAGGTATCGTGGCCGTGCCCGGCAAAAACCGGGCGCGGCCTTTTTGTGTCACGACGCCGTGTGATTGGGTAGGGGCGGCGATCAGCCGCCCGCCATGCCGACACAGAACTGCGCTGTTTGTGGGGCGCGACGACCCCGGCGCGCCACGGTACCGCGTTTCGATCTTGTCATTCTGAGGCCGCAGACCGAAGAATCCGCATTCCCGTCCCCAAACGCCCCCTCATCCGTCATTTGCTCCGCAAATGCCACCTTCCCCCCTGAGGGGGGAAGGTTTTATCAGGCGCGTCTGGGAAGCCGCGCCCCACAAATCACAGGTCCCGCGCTGCCACGGTTGGCGCGCCGAGTCGTCGCGCCCCA
>CALWYC010000214.1 GCA_944385655.1 uncultured Intestinimonas sp.
GGCGCCAAGACCGTGAAGGTGGGCCTCATCTGCATCGGCGACGAGAACGACCAGGGCTACACCTACAACTTCATCCGCGGAAAGGACGCCGTCACCGAGGCCCTGGCCGAGAAGGGCATCACCGTGGAGTGGAGCGTCAAGTGGAACATCGGTGAGGACTCCTCCTGCGAGGAGGCCAACATCGAGCTGGCCGAGGAGGGCTGCCAGCTGATCATCAACAACTCCTTTGGCTTTGAGCCCTACATGCTGAAGGTGGCCCCCGACTACCCCGACATCGAGTTCATTGCCTGCACCAACCAGGCCAGCTGGACCGATGACCTGCCCAACACCCACAACGCCTTCGCCAACATCTACGAGGGCCGCTACCTGGCCGGCGTGGTGGCCGGCATGAAGATGCAGGAGATGATCGACAACGGCGACATCACCGCCGACCAGGCCGTCATCGGCTACGTGGGCGCCTACTCCTTCGCCGAGGTGATCTCCGGCTTCACCGCCTACTACCTGGGCGCCAAGAGCGTGTGCCCCAGCGTGACCATGAAGGTCTCCTTCGTGGGCTCCTGGTCCGACGCCACCCTGGAGGCCAACGCCGCCCAGGCCCTGTGCGATGAGGGCTGCATCATGATCTCCCAGCACTCCGACAACACCACCCCCGCCACCGCCGCCCAGAGCAACGGCGCCTTCCACACCGGCTACAACAACGACATGATCTCCATCGCCCCCGAGGCCTCCCTCATCGGCACCCGCATCGACTGGTCCGTGTACTTTGCGTACGCCATCGAGGCCGTGGCCAACGGCGAGGAGTTCGACCAGGATTGGTGCCACGGCATGGACGAGGGCGCCGTGGTCATGACGCCCCTCAACGAGGACATCGCCGCCGCCGGCACTGCTGAGAAGCTGGCCGAGGTGGAGGAGCAGATCCGCACCGGCGCCCTCCAGGTCTTCGACACCTCCACCTTCACCGTGAACGGCGAGGAACTGACTACCTGCCTGGCCCTGGACACCGACGGCGACTTCGTGGCCGACTCTGAGGAGGCCGTGTTCGACGGCGCCTTCCACGAGTCCTACTTCCAGTCCGCCCCCTACTTCACCGTCCAGATCGACGGCATCACCTGGCTCAACGAGGCCTACTAAGCGGCATACCGCCTGCATCCCGTTACTTTTCCGCCCCGGTTGGGGCGGAAAAGTCCTCGCTTCGTTCGCTGCAGCCCTTGCAAGGCAAGGGCTGCAGGGGATGTCATCCCATTCGAGGCGGGCTGCCGCCCCCTCGAGCTCCCCCGCTGAAACCGAGCGCGCATCACACTCAACAGAGGTTTTTCGACAGGCTGAGGGAGGACCGCTCCGGCGGTCCTCCCCCTTTTATGCCAAGCCCCCGCAAAACCTTCCCCCCACAGGGGGGAAGGTGCCCCAGTGCGCACACTGGGGCGGATGAGGGGGGTAGGTGTAGGAGGCAAGAGGAAATCCACCATGCCGGCGCACCCTCATCCGTCATTTGCTCCGCAAATGCCACCTTCCCCCTTCCAGGGGGAAGGTCCTGGAGGGCGAAGTTTTCCGGCTCCGGGGCTTGTCCCGGGCGGCGGGCTTCGCTATAATGAAATCAGACAAACATCCGTCCTCCGGGACGGGAGAAAGGATGACAGCCTTGGAAACTGTCCATGCCATCGAGCTGCGCGGCATCACCAAGCGCTTCGGCACCAAGGTGGTGGCCAACGACCATGTGGATCTGGCCCTGGACCGGGGGGAGATCCTCTCCCTGCTGGGGGAGAACGGCAGCGGCAAGACCACGCTCATGAACATGCTCTCGGGGATCTACCTGCCCGACGAGGGGGAGATCCTCATGGAGGGGAAGCCGGTGGCCATCCGGTCCCCCAAGGACGCCTACGCCCACGGCATCGGCATGATCCACCAGCACTATAAGCTGGTGGACGTGTTCACCGCCGCGGAGAACATCGTCCTGGGCCTCCACGACGGCGGCAAGCTGGACCGGAAGGAGATCGCCCGCAAGGTGCGGGAGATCAGCGACAGGTACGGCTTCGGCATCGACCCGGACAAGAAGATCTACGACATGTCGGTGTCGGAGAAGCAGACGGTGGAGATCGTGAAGGTCCTCTACCGGGGGGCCGACATCCTCATCCTGGACGAGCCCACCGCCGTGCTCACCCCCCAGGAGACCGACCGGCTCTTCGACATCCTCCGGGCCATGAAGGCCGACGGCAAGGCCATCGTCATCATCACCCACAAGCTCCACGAGGTCATGGCCATCTCCGACAAGGTGGCGGTGCTCCGGAAGGGCAGGTACATCGGCACGGTGAACACCGCCGACACCGACCCCCAGAAGCTCACCGAGATGATGGTGGGCCACGCGGTGAGCCTGAACATCGACCGGCCGGCGGCCAAGTACCGGGACCTGCGGCTGGAGGTGAAGGGCCTCAACTGCGTGGGGAGCGACGGGGTGCCCACCCTCACCGACGTGAGCTTCCAGGCCATGGGCGGCGAGATCCTGGGCATCGCCGGCATCGCCGGCTCGGGCCAGAAGGAGCTGCTGGAGGCCATCGCCGGGCTCCAGAAGGCGGAGTCCGGCCACATCTTCTACTACCCGCCCCACCCCAAGAGCGACATCGCCGGCAACCACGTGCCGGTGGACAAGGCGGGGGAGGAGCTGGTGGGGAAGACCCCCACCCAGATCCAGAAGATCGGCGTGTCCCTGGCCTTCGTGCCCGAGGACCGGCTGGGCATGGGCCTGGTGGGCGGCATGGGCATGGTGGACAACATGATGCTCAAGACCTACAAGGAAAGCCCCGGCCCCCTGGTGGACCGGAAGCCCCCCCGGGCCCTGGCCGAAAAGCTCATCGACGAGCTGGAGATCGTCACCCCCGGGGTGAACACCCCGGTGCGGCGGCTCTCCGGCGGCAACGTGCAGAAGGTGCTGGTGGGCCGGGAGATCGCCTCCAGTCCCACGGTGCTCATGACGGCCTACCCCGTCCGGGGCCTGGACATCAACTCCTCCTACACCATCTACCGGCTCCTCAACGAGCAGAAGATGAAGGGGGTGGCCGTGCTCATGGTGGGCGAGGACCTGGACGTGCTGCTGGAGCTGTGCGACCGCATCCTGGTCCTCTGCGG
>CALWYC010000215.1 GCA_944385655.1 uncultured Intestinimonas sp.
CGGGTGGTGCTGGGCTCCATCGAGCGCTTCATCGGCGTCATCACCGAGCACTTCGCCGGCGCCTTCCCCGCCTGGCTCTCCCCCGTCCAGGTGAAGGTCCTGCCCGTCACCGACCGGGCCGCCGCCTACGCCGACCAGGTGGCCAAGGACCTGGACGCCCAGGGCTTCCGGGTGGAGGTGGACCACCGCAGCGAGAAGATCGGCAAGAAGATCCGCGAGGCCACCATGGAGAAGGTCCCCTATATGCTGGTGGTGGGCGACCGGGACATGGAGAACGGCACCGTCTCTCCCCGTCACCGCACCGGCGAGGACCTGGGCGCCATGTCCTGCGCCGACTTCGCCAAGCTGCTCCACGAGGAAGTGGACACCAAGGCCATCAAGTGATACAATAACCCATAAGCGGCGGGCCCCGGCTTGTGCCGGGGCCCACTTTTTACCTAGGATGTGGAAAAAGGAGGAGCGCCCATATGGAGGAGCTCTGGGAATTTTTTGCGGGGGAGGAGGCCCGGCGGTACCGGCGCACCTTCTCCCGGGTGGGCCTGGCCCTGCTGGCCATGATCCTTCTGCCGGTGGGGGCGCAGCTGCTGATACAGACGCTGGCCCTGGCCTATGCGCCCGCCCTGCTGGAGAATACGGTCTTTTTGTACGGCGTCTCCGCGCTGAGCACCTACGGCATCGGGTTCCCGGCGGCCATGCTGGTGCTCAGGACCCTCCGCACGGAGGTGCCGGACCCGGGGAGGCGGCGGCTGAGCGCCCAGACCTGGCTGGGGCTGTGGCTGCTGGCCATCGGCTGGCTCTACATCGCCAACATGGTCACCCTCTCCCTGATGGACGCCCTGGCCGCCCTGCGGGGGGAGGCCATCCCCAACCCGGTGGAGGCACTGGGGGAGCTGCCGGTGGTCTTCAATCTCATCTACAGCTGCCTGCTGGCCCCGGTGTGCGAGGAGCTGTGCTTCCGGTGGATGATCCTCCGGCGGCTCCGGAGCTGGGGGGACGGCTTCGCCCTGTGCGCCTCCGCTCTCCTCTTTGCCCTGGTCCACGGCAACCTCTACCAGATGCTCTACGCCTTTGCCGTGGGGCTGGTGCTGGGGGGCATCCTCCTCCACACCGGCAGCCTCAAGGGCTGTATCCTCCTCCACGCCGGGGCGAACTTCGTCTCCGCCGGGCTGCTGCCCCTGGCGGGCCTGCTGGGGGAGAGCGGGAACCTGCTGCTGGCCCTGCTGGTGCTGGTGTCCATGGGCTGGGCCCTCTGGTGGACCTTCTTCCGCAGCCGTGAGGGGCTGGTCGCGTTCGCCGGGCATACCAGCTGGGGCGACGGCGAGACCTGGGGCCATTTCGCGGTGAACCCGGGCATGACCCTCTTCGTCATCGCCCTCATCTGGGTCATGTGGCTGACCCTGCGGTAACAGAAAAAACGATGCGCCGTCCCACCAGTGGGACGGCGCATCGTCTTTTAGAAGGAGAAAGTGGTGATTACGGATCAGTCCTCGCTGTCCTCACGCTTCCGGGCCACGACGACGGCCAGGCCGGCGGCGGAGAGGGAGGCCACCAGGGCCAGAGCGCCCAGGGTGGCGGTGGGGTTGGCGGGCTGGGCCATGGTGCCGGTCTGGGGCAGGCTGCCCATGGGCACGCCGTTGTCGGTGATCTCCACGGAGCTGTCCTGGGTGTCCTGGGGCTCCTCAGAGACGGTGGGGGCGTCGGCCAGGGGGGGCTCCCCGTCGGTGATCTCCGTCACCTCTTCGGCGCTGTCGGCCTCGGGGGCGGGGGCCAGGGGAGCGGGGGTCTCCTCGATGGTCACGACATGGTCGTCATCGTCATCGTCGTCGTTATCATCGTCATGGGAGGGACCCACGGGTACAACAGGAGGATCGCTGTCTTCAGGCTTATTGCCGGGATCGGTGGGGTCGGTGGGATCGGTGGGGTCGGTGGGATCGGTGGGATCGGTGGGATCGGTGGGGTCAGTGGGGTCAGTGGGGTCGGTGGGGTCGGTGGGGTCGGTGGGGTCAGTGGGGTCGGTGGGATCGGTGGGGTCGGTAGGATCGGTGGGGTCGGTAGGATCGGTGGGGTCGGTAGGATCGGTGGGGTCGGCCTCCCACACCGCGTAGAGGTCCATGTCACTCTTCAGGGGGGAGATGGTGCTGCCGGCGGGGTAGACAACGCTGCCGCTGGCGCTGGTGGCCCAGCCCTTAAAGGTGTAGCCCGTGCGGCCGGTCAGGGTGGTGGCGGTATAATCCAGAACGGTGTAGTTGCTGCCGGTGAGGATGGGCTGCTCGTCCAGCTGAGTGTGGGTATAGTAGGTATCGGTGGTATTGTAATTGTCGTGGTAGCGGACCTCTGCGGCCACGCCCTTCACATAGCCGTCCACGTGGACATCGGCCTTGTCGCTGCCGATGTAGCCGAACTCGCCGCCGTCCTGATCAGGGACGCTCTGGACCTTGACCACGTACCAGACGATCTCATAGCTGCCGTAGCTGCTGTCCAGGCCGAAGGCTTCCTCCAGGGCGGTCTTGGAGCCCTCGTCCAGCGCGCCGGCGCCGGCGGAGGAGAAGGTGAGCAGGGTGTCGCCGATATCCAGCACGCCGTTGCTGCCCTTCAGGGCCTCCCAGAGCTGAGCGGTAAGGCCGGTGCCGGTCATGCCGTCGGCATAGTTGTAGCCGGCGCCGGTATCCGTGCTGCTGGGGAAATAATTTTGATAGCCCGCGTCGCCGCCGTCGGCGGGCACCGCCTGGTCGGGGGAGAGGACGTAGTACTTCACGGGCAGAGTCTTGACGTTCTCCACGGTGAGAATGCCGTTTTCAAACGCGGGAGAGGTGACTTCCTGGCTGCCGCCGGCGAGCCAGGCACAGATCTTGGACAGGAAGCCACTACTGCTGTTGTCTGTGGTCTTCAGCTCATAGACGGTCTTTTCATCCAGACAGTAGCCGTTGGGTGCCTTGGTTTCCTTCATATAGTAGGTCTGACCCACGGGGAGGGTCACGGTGGCGGTGCCGTTTTCGTCAGTGGTCACGGTGGTGTAGGGAGTGTTGCAGGCGGCGTCGGTGTAGATGGTGAACTGGGCGCCGGACAGGGTCTTGGTGCTGTCCTCGCTGTCCACCTTCTTCAGGGTGAAGGAGA
>CALWYC010000216.1 GCA_944385655.1 uncultured Intestinimonas sp.
GCCGGGGATCAGCCCGAGGCCATCGCCGCCCTGGCCGCCGGCATCGAAAACGGCCTCTCCGAGCAGACTCTGCTGGGCGTCACCGGCTCGGGCAAGACCTTCACCATGGCCAAGGTCATCGAGGCGGTCCAGCGCCCTACCCTGGTGCTGGCCCACAACAAGACCCTGGCCGCCCAGCTGTGCGCCGAGTTCAAGGAGTTCTTCCCTCACAACGCGGTGGAGTATTTCGTCTCCTACTACGACTACTACCAGCCAGAGGCCTATATCCCCCACACCGACACCTTCATCGAGAAGGACTCGGCCACCAACGACGAGATCGACCGGCTGCGGCTCTCCGCCACCGCCTCCCTCATCGAGCGCCGGGATGTCATCGTGGTCTCCTCCGTCTCCTGCATCTACGGCCTGGGCGAGCCCGACGACTACGCCAAGATGATGGTCCCCCTCCGGGTGGGGGCCGAGTTCCCCCGGGACGAGCTTTTGAAGCGGCTCATCGAGATCCGCTACGAGCGCAACGACATCGCCTTCGAGCGCAACATGTTCCGGGTCCGGGGGGACACGGTGGAGCTGTGGCCGGCCTACTACAAGGATACCGCCATCCGGGTGGAGTACTTCGGGGACGAGATCGACCGCATCAGCGAGATCAACGTGGTCACCGGCACCCCCGTCCGCCGGCTGGAGCACATCCCCATCTTCCCCGCCAGCCACTATATCACCCCCAAGGAGAAGATGGACAAGGCCATCCAGGAGATCTACAGGGAGCTGGAGGAGCGGGTGGCCTGGTTCCAGGAGCGGGACATGCTGGTGGAGGCCCAGCGCATCAAGCAGCGGACCATGTACGACATCGAGATGATGCAGGAGCTGGGCTACTGCTCCGGCATCGAGAACTACTCCCGGCCCATCGCCGGCCGGCCCGCAGGCTCCGCCCCCATGACCCTCATGGACTACTTCCCGAAGGACTTCCTCATGTTCATCGACGAGTCCCACGTGACCCTACCCCAGGTCCGGGCCATGTACAACGGCGACCACGCCCGCAAGACCACATTGGTGGACTACGGCTTCCGCCTGCCCTGCGCTTTTGATAACAGGCCGTTGAAATTTGACGAGTTTGAACAGAGAGTAAATCAAGTTGTGTACGTTTCGGCCACGCCGGGCGAGTACGAAAAGACCCGCTCGGGCCAGATCGTGGAACAGGTCATCCGCCCCACCGGCCTGCTGGACCCCAGGATCGACGTGCGCCCGGTGGAGGGCCAGATCGACGACCTCATCGGGGAGATCAACCAGCGGGTGGAGCGGAAGGAGCGGGTGCTGGTCACCACGCTGACCAAGAAGATGGCCGAGGACCTGACCGCCTACCTGAAAAACGCCGGCATCAAGGTGCAGTACATGCACCACGACATCGACACCATCGAGCGCCAGGAGATCATCCGGGACCTGCGGCTGGGGACCTACGACGTGCTGGTGGGCATCAACCTGCTGCGTGAGGGCCTGGACCTCCCCGAGGTGAGCCTGGTGGCCATCCTGGACGCCGACAAGGAGGGCTTCCTCCGGTCGGAGACCTCCCTCATCCAGACCATCGGCCGGGCCGCCCGGAACGCCGACGGCCTGGTCATCATGTACGCCGACAAGATGACCCCCTCCATGATGGCCGCCATCGGAGAGACTGAGCGCCGCCGGAAGAAGCAGGACGCCTTCAACCAGGCCCACGGCATCGTCCCCAAGACCATCATCAAGTCGGTGCGGGACGTCATCGAGCTCTCCGCCGCCGAGGAGGAGAGCGAACAGCTCCTGCGGAACAAGACCAAGCTCTCCAAGAAGGAGCGGGACGCCGCCATCGAAAAGCTGGAGAAGGAGATGAAGGAGGCCAGTAAACGGCTGGAATTCGAGTACGCCGCCGTACTGCGTGACCGGATCATCGAGCTCAGAGGAAAGTAAATGGTTGGGGAGAGGTGATAAAATGGGACGGCTCCACCGGCTGCCGAATTATGACTATGGACAGGAAGGCTGCTATTTTATCACTTTCTGTACCAAGAGGAGAGCCACCGTATTGTCCCGGATCGTGGGGCGCGACGACCCCGGCGCGCCATACCACCTGGAGCTTCTGCCAGCTGGCCGCATTTTGGAGGGCTATCTCCAAATGATCCCCACCGCCTATCCGAATATCACCATGCATCATTCTGTGATCATGCCAAACCATGTCCATCTGCTTCTGTCTGTCGATGTCGGTGAACGCACCGTCAAAGGCGCGCCGAGGTCGTCGCGCCCCACACAATTGGTGCCGCGCATGATCTCCGCCCTCAAGCGCTTTACCAATCAGGACATGCAAACCGACCTCTGGCAGGATGGCTTCCACGACCACATCATCCGCAATGAGGCCGATTATCTGCGGATCTGGGCCTATATCGACCAGAACCCCGCCAAATGGCGGGAGGACTGCTACTATGAGGAGGGCACCGCATGAAAAAGGTGAAGATCACCGTGTTGAAGACCGAATTTTACCCCGAGCTGGCCGAACGCTACCTCACCGAGGGCCGGGAGGCCGGTCCCTGTCCCTTCCAGAACGTGGGCGACGTGTTCTACTACGAGGGCGGCGCGGAAAAGCCGGAGGGCCTGTGCCCCTGGGCCTGGATCGACCTCTACCGGGGCATCTCCACCCTGGCCAACGGCCCTCTCGTCAACGACTGGTACTCCTACGAGGATCGGCGTATCCTCTGCTGCACCGACGGCGTCCGCCCGGTGATCTACGAGCTGGCTCTCCTGGATGAGGACACCACGAAATAATTTTACAGGCAAGGAATGACTTTATGCTCGACCATATTTACGTCAAGGGCGCCCGCGCCAACAACCTCAAGAATATCGACGTCACGATCCCCCGGGACAAGCTGGTGGTGCTCACGGGCCTGTCCGGCAGCGGCAAGTCCTCCCTGGCCTTCGACACCATCTACGCCGAGGGCCAGCGGCGGTATGTGGAATCCCTCTCCTCCTACGCCCGGATGTTTTTGGGCCAGATGGAAAAGCCCGATGTGGACTACATCGACGGCCTCTCCCCCGCCATCTCCATCGATCAGAAGACCACC
>CALWYC010000217.1 GCA_944385655.1 uncultured Intestinimonas sp.
AAAAAGAGATTATAATAGCGGGGAGTGACCCTTTATGCTGACGCCGCAGGAGGTCTCCGAGCACGCCTTTGCCAAGGCGGGCTTCGGCGGCTACAATATGGCCATGGTGGACGAGTTTCTGGACCAGCTCACCGAGGACTATACCACCCTCTACAAGGAGAACGCGGCCCTCAAGGGCAAGATGAAGGTGCTGGTGGAGAAGGTGGAGGAGTACCGCTCCACCGAGGAGGCCATGCGCAAGACCCTGCTCACCGCCCAGCGGATGGCGGACGAGATGGTGAAGGAGGCCCAGGAGAGCAAGGAGACCATCCTCCGCCAGGCCCAGGAGGAGACCCGGGCCCAGGTCGAGAGCCTGCGCCGGGAGGTGGAGGCGGAGCAGCTGCGGCTCACCGCCGCCCAGAACGCCACCGCCGCCTATGTCTCCAAGCTCAAGGAGCTCTACCAGCACGAGCTGGACTACCTGGGCAGCCTGAGCAAGCTGACCCCGGAGCCCGCCGCCCCCGCCGACCCGGTGGAGGCCGCCGCCGAGGAGATCCAGGCCACCATGGACCGCATCGCCCAGGAGGAGATCCCCGATCCGGAGCCGGAGGAGGACGCCCCCCGGGAGGACGAGCGCCCCGGCGGGCTCTACAGCGACCTCACCGCCACCTTCCTGGACCGGGACGGGGAGACCGAGCGGAAGATCAAGGTGAACCCGGAGCGCCGGGCCGCTGAGATGGCCGAGGCGGCCAAGGAGCCCGAGCCCCAGGACGACGAGCCCACCAAGCGGCTGAGCATCGACCTGGAGCACCTTCAGTTCGGGAAGGACTACGAGATCAAGTGAGTGCATGAAAAACGCGGGACCGTTCACACGGTCCCGCGTTTTTTTGCGTTTTGGCCGGATCAGGGCACCACATCCCAAAGATGGGAGCAGGGGCGGATATCATCCGCCCGCAAAACCTTCCCCCTCTCAGGGGGAAGGTGCTCCAGTGCGCACACTGGAGCGGATGAGGGTGGGCTAAGTGGTCCTGCCTGGGCGGGTGGTGGTCGGGGTGTGGGCACAGTGCTGCGCTGTCTGTGGGGCGCGACGACCTCGGCGCGCCTGATAAAACCTTCCCCCTGGAAGGGGGAAGGTGGCATTTGCGGAGCAAATGACGGATGAGGGTGCATCGGTATGGCGGATTTGGCTTTTTGTCCTATCCGGCGCCCCCTCATCCGCCCCTTCGGGGCACCTTCCCCCCTGTGGGGGGAAGGTTTTTGTTCTACTCCTCGGTCATGATCTCTCCGTGCTCCTGTTCATATTTCTTCAAGTAGCTCTCCACGGCAATGCAGAGCTGCATATTGATGGAGCGGCGCTCCAGCTTGGCAAGGGCACGAATCTTTTTCATGGTCTGAGGTTCCAGCCTCAGAGAATAGGGCACCTCCTGCACACCCATGCGATCACTTCCTATCTAATAGAGTCTAAATATATCTTTATGCTATCAGCTAGAATTCCCTATATCAAAGAGTGATTCAGAGTTGACTAGATTTATTTAGAGTGATATCCTAGGCACAGGAGGTGTGCGCGTGAAAAAGCAAAGCTATGTGAGTATTTCCATGGAAGAACCCATGAAAGAAAAGCTGCGGTATCTGGCCGCACAGGAGCAGCGTTCCCTTTCCAGCCAGGTCCGCCACCTCATCCGGCTCTACCTCCGGGACTACGAAGCCAAATATGGTCCAATAGAAAAAGAGACGTTCACCAGTCGGTGAACGTCTCTTTTGGTTATCAGGAGGTTGGTTTTATCAGCCCTCCACCACGGCGGCGCAGCGGTCGCACAGCGCCCCACCGGGCCATCGGCCCGGCGGGGACCCCGGTTTTCACTGCACATGCTCGGGCGGAATGAATCCGCCCTGCGCCAAGGTTTTGCCTTCGGCAAAACGCTTGTACGCGCCGGACGGCGCGGCCCCGCTGTCGCGGAGGCCGAGCTGTGCGTAGAGGTTGGTGCCTCGACACATCGGGCTTAGCACACCGGAAGTTACCCCTCCACCACAGCGGCGCAGCGGTCACACAGCTCGGGGTGGTGGCCGGCGGCGCCGATGGAATCGCAGTGGTTCCAGCAGCGGGGGCACTTGGGGGCCTCGGACAGCTTGACGGCGATGGTGCAGGGGATGAGGGACTCCTCGTTGCGCTCGCCCTCCACAGCCTCGGTGGTGACGGTGACCTTGGAGACGATGCACAGGGAGGCCAGGTCCACGTCCTTCAGGAACTCCGCATCGGCGGCGCTCACAGACACGGTGACCTCGGTGTCCTGGGCCTTCTTGAACACACCGGCGTTGCGGGCGTTCTCCAGAGCCTTGTTGACGGCGTCCCGCAGGGAGATGAGCCTGCCCCAGCGCTCCTGGTCGGCGGCGCTCAGGGTGAAGGCGGCGTTGTCGGAGGGCATGTCGTTCAGGAGCACGCTCTCGGCGTTGACGCTCTGAGCATGCTTCATGGCGTGCCAGATCTCGTCGGAGGTGAAGGCCAGGATGGGGGCGATGAGGCGGGTCATGCCGTCCAGGATATAGTAGAGGGCGGTCTGGGCGGAGCGGCGCTCGGCCTCGCTGCCGCAGTAGAGCCGGTCCTTGATGATGTCCAGGTAGAAGTTGGACATGTCCACCACGCAGAAGTTGTAGACAGCGCGGTAGACTCCGTGGAACTCGTAGCGGTCGTAGGCGGCCCGGACGTTCTTCACCAGCTCGTTGAGGGCGTGGAGGGCGTAGCGGTCCAGGTCCATCAGCTTGTCCAGGGCCACGGCGTCGGTGTCGGGGTCGAAGTCGCACAGGTTGCCCAGCATGTAGCGGGCGGTGTTGCGGATCTTCAGGTAGGCCTGGGAGAGCTGCTTCATGATGTCCTTGGAGATGCGCATATCCTGGGTGTAGTCGGCGGAGGCCACCCACAGCCGCAGCATATCCGCGCCGTACTCCTTGATCACCTCGTCGGGGGAGACGGCGTTGCCCAGGGACTTGTGCATGGCCTTGCCCTCGCCGTCCACGGTCCAGCCGTGGGTGGCGATCTGCTTGTAGGGGGCCACGCCGTTCACCGCGATGGAGGTGAGCATGCTCGACTGGAA
>CALWYC010000218.1 GCA_944385655.1 uncultured Intestinimonas sp.
GTGCGCATGTTGTGGAGCCGGTCGCAGATCTTGATGAGGATCACCCGGATGTCCTTGGCCATGGCCATGAGCATCTTCCGGAGGTTCTCCATCTGCTCCTCTTCCTTGGAGGTGTACTGCACCCTCGTCAGCTTGGTGACCCCCTCCACCAGGTCGGCCACAGGAGCCCCGAAGAGCTTGGCGATGTCCTCATGGGTGGCGCCGGTGTCCTCGATGCAGTCGTGGAGCAGGGCGGCGATGATGGAGTCGGTGTCCAGCTCCAGCTCGGAGACGATCTCCGCCACCGCCAGGGGGTGGGTGATATAGGGGGAGCCGTCCTTCCGCAGCTGGCCCGAGTGGGCGCTGTCGGCGTACTGGAAGGCGGCGTACAGGCGCTTGGTGTCCAGGTTGTGGTTATACTGCCGGATCTTCTCCTCCAAGGCTCGATAGCTCTCTAAGACGGGGTCCATGGGATCACCTCTTCTCTAAAATACGCCCGAGCAAAGCCGCCTGACCTTCAGCTCTGGGAGAGGCGGCGCAGCCGCTTCATCAGGGCGGAGTCCTCCAGGTCCACCTTGCCCTCCACCTCGCACAGGTCGATGCGCAGGTGGTCGGTGGACCGCTCCACCCGGATGAGCCCGTGCTCATCCAGGACCTCCAGGCAGACCATGGTCCGCATGACGGTCTCCTTGATGCCGTAGGTCCGGGACACCCCCCGGGCCAGGCGGCGGGCGGTGTCCTCCACCCG
The DNA here is from genome assembly GCA_944385655.1 of uncultured Intestinimonas sp. Lineage (GTDB taxonomy): Bacteria > Bacillota > Clostridia > Oscillospirales > Oscillospiraceae > Intestinimonas. The sequence goes on from CALWYC010000218.1 coordinate 728, forward strand.
GCCCTGCCGGGCGTGGCCGCCCAGATACCGCCACACGGCGGCGAACTCCGCCCGGCTGGGGATGAGGGCGGCCGCCTCCCGGGCGGTGAGGGTGTCCCCCTGCCGCAGCCGGTCGTAGAGGGCCTGCTCGGCCTCCATCCGGGTGGGGGCGGGGCGCAGGTCGCACAGCTGGAGCTGCACCGACCGGTTGCCCCGGAACTCGTTGATCTGGGGGGTGAAGGCCACGTCCAGCCGGTCCCCCACCGCCACCCCCGCCATCTGGGCGGTGACCGAGAAGAAGATGGCGTCCAGACTGTGGCCGCAGCGGGTGAGCCGCAGCTTCAGGTGCCGGCCGCCTCCCACCTCGGTGAGGGCGGAGACGGTGCAGCCCGTCAGGGAGAAGACCGGCTTGGGGTTGCCCGCCCCGTAGGGCTCCAGCACGTCCAGCCCCGCCACCTCCTCCACCGTGAGGAGGGCGGGGTCGGGGAGCTCGGCGTCGATGTCCAGGGCGGAGACCAGCTCCGCCCCGCCGGTCCAGGCCTCCACGCAGGCCTCCATCCGCTTCCGGAAGGCGTCGATGTGCTCGGCCCGGATGGTAAAGCCGGCGGCCAGGGCGTGGCCGCCGAAGCCCTCCAGCAGGTCGGCGCAGGACTCCAGGGCCTTGAAGAGGTTGAACCCCCCGAAGCTCCGGCAGGAGCCCTTGCCCCTGCCGTCCTGGAGGCAGATCATGAAGGTGGGGCAGGAGTACCGCTCGGCCAGGCGGGAGGCCACGATGCCCACCACCCCCTGGTGCCAGCGCTCCCCGGAGAGGACCAGGGCCCGGCGGGGGGCGGCCAACTCCCGCTCCAGGCGGGCCAGGCACTCCTGAAAGATCTCCCCCTCGATGGCCTGCCGCTGCCGGTTGAGCTCACACAGCTCCCTGGCCAGCTCCTCGGCCCGAACGGGGTCGTGGGTGAGGAGGAGCTCGGCGGCCACCCAGGCCTTCCCCATGCGCCCGGCGGCGTTGATCCGGGGGGCCAGGGTGAAGCCGATGCCGGAGGCGGTGAGGCACCGGCTCTCGGCGCCCGCCTCCCGGATGAGGGCCCGGAGGCCGGGCCGGCGGGTGCGGCCCAGGGCCCGGAGGCCCTGGCGGACGATGGTCCGGTTCTCCCCGGACAGGGTCATGACGTCGGCCACCGTGCCCACGGCGGCCAGGTCGGCGTAGCGCCCGAAGACCGCCTCCCGCTCCTCCGGCGCCGTGAGGGCCAGGGCCAGCTTCAGGGCCACCCCCACCCCGGCAAGGCAGGGGAAGGGATAGCCGCAGTCGCTGCGGTGGGGGTCCACCACCGCCAGGGCGGCGGGGAGGACCTCCTTGCACTCGTGGTGGTCGGTGATGATGACCTCCATGCCCAGGCTGTTTGCGTAGTCGGTCTCGGCCACGGCGGTGATGCCGCAGTCCACCGTGACGATGAGGCTCACCCCCGCCTGCCGGAGGTGGTCCACCGCCTCCCGGTTGAGGCCGTAGCCCTCCTCCATCCGGTCGGGGATGTAGGGGATCACACTGCCCCCCCGGCTCCGGAGGAACTCCGTGAGCAGGCAGGTGGAGGTGATGCCGTCCACGTCGTAGTCGCCGTAGACGGCGATGGATTCCTGTCGATCTAAGGCCAGCGCCAGCCGCGCCGCCGCCCGGTCCATGTCCTTGAGGAGGAATGGGTCGTGGAGCGGAGCCTCTCCGGCCGTGAGAAAGGCCTCCGCCGCCGCCGGCGTGTCCAGGCCCCGGGCGCACAGCACCACGGCGGCCAGGGCAGGCAGCCCGGCCTGGCGCAGCCCCTGGACGGCGCTCCCTTCCGGGGCCGCCAGGTTCCACTTCTTGTACTTCATCCGTTTGCCCTCAAATTTCAAAAATTCAACTTTTATTATACCAAATCCCCGCCCCACTTACAAGGGAAAGTCCGGGGCATGACGAAAGGAAAAGGGCCCGTCCCTCCGATAGGGGAGGGACGGGCCCTGAGAGGGTGCCATATATGCTGTTTTGGGGGGACAGCGCGCCGTCATAGCTCCCCCTGGACGGGGGAGCTGTCCGGCAAAGCCGGACTGAGGGGGTGAACGGGTCGGGAACCACGTCTCGTTCTCCGTCATTCTGAGCCAAAGGCGAAGAATCCGCGTCCCCCGTCCCCAAATGCCACCCTCCCCCCTGCGGGGGAATGTCAGCGGGCGGATGATATCCGCCCCTACCCCAGCTTTGCACCGTTTTTGTAGGGGCGGCTAGCAGCCGCCCGCCGTGCCGTCACAGCACCGCTTGATCTGCGGGGCGCGACGACCCCGGCGCGCCAAACCACGCCGCAAGGCTCCCCCTCATCCGTCATGGCCTGCGGCC
>CALWYC010000219.1 GCA_944385655.1 uncultured Intestinimonas sp.
ATTCTCGCAGCCGCCCAGGGTCTGAATGGCGCCCTCCACCTCCCGGATCCGGCGCAGGTGGGCGGCGGCGGAGCGAACGGCCTCGTATAGTCCCGCTTTCAGCGGGTGTTCCGGCGGCAGGGCGTCCACCCAGGGCGGCAGGAACAGGTCCAGCTCCTGGAGGGGAAACTCATAGAGCACCCCCTTCAGAATCTCCGCCACGTCCCCCTCGGACAGCTCCAGGCAGTTGACAGGGACACAGTTGACCTCATAGCGGGAGGCGATGTCCTTTGCGATGGCCTGCGCCCGGTCCCCCTTGGGGTCCGCGGAGTTCAGCAGGACCAGGAAGGGCTTGCCCAGCTCCTGCAGCTCCCGGATCACCCGCTCCTCCGCCTCCAGATACTCCTCCCGGGGGATGTCGGAGATGGTGCCGTCGGTGGTGACCACAATGCCGATGGTGGAGTGCTCGGCGATGACCTTCCGGGTGCCCACCTCGGCCGCCTCCGTCATGGGGATCTCATGGTCGAACCAGGGGGTGGTGACCATGCGGGGCGCGTCGTCCTCATACTGTCCGATGGCCCCCCGGACCATGTAGCCCACGCAGTCAATGAGGCGCACGGAAAAAGAAGCCCCGTCCGGCAGCTGGATCTGGGCGGCCTCCTCCGGGACGAATTTGGGCTCGGCGGTCATGATGGTGCGGCCGGAGCCGCTCTGGGGCAGTTCGTCCCGGGCCCGCTCGCGGCGGTAGACGTTGTCGATGTTGGGGATCACCTGGGTCTCCATGAAGCGCTTGATGAAGGTGGATTTGCCGGTGCGCACCGGTCCCACCACGCCAATGTAGATATCCCCCGCGGTGCGGGTGGCGATATTCTGGTAGATCGTGGTATTCATAGCATCCCGTCCTTTTTCCGATCTTGTTTCCACTCTATGTCCCCGGTGGGAAAAGTATGACGGCCCGTCTTTCTTTGGTAAAAGTCCACAAAAATAGCCGGGACTCTTCTCATCACTTCCGCCGTTTCCCAACTTTACATCTTTAATTTAGCATGATAAACTACTACTGTATTAAATGAGGCGAGGCCTCAGAGATTTGGAGGATTGCAAGATGAAAAAGCTTCTGGCGCTGCTGCTGGCAGCCATGATGACCCTGTCCCTGGCCGCCTGCGGCGGCGATGACACGACTGCGGATGATGCTGCGGGCGATACCACCGATCAGACCACGGAGGACACCGCCGGTACCGACGGCACCACGGAGACCGAGAGCGACCTGGCTTACGTCCAGGACAAGGGCTCCCTGGTGGTGGGCATCACCTACTTCGCCCCCATGGACTATAAGGAAGAGGGCAGCGACGAGTGGATCGGCTTCGACGCCGACATGGCCAAGGCCTTTGCCGAGAGCCTGGGTGTCTCCGTGGAATTCCAGGAGATCACCTGGGACTACAAGGTGGAGGAGCTGAACTCCCGCGCCATTGACTGTGTGTGGAACGGCATGACCCTTACCGAGGACGTGCTCTCCGCCATGGGCACTTCCACCCCCTACTGCACCAACTACCAGACTCTGGTCTACTCCGCCGACCGGGCCGCGGAGTTCGAGGGCCTGACGAGCCTGGAGGGCCTGAACATCGCCGTGGAGTCCGGCTCCGCCGGTGAGGATGCCGCCGAGGCCCTGGGCGCCACTACGGTGCCGGTCCAGGCCCAGTCCAACGCCCTGATGGAAGTCTCTGCCGGCACCTCTGACGCCGCCGTCATCGACGTGCTGATGGCCGCCGAGATGACCGGCGAGGGCACCAGCTACAGCGATCTGGTCTACAGCCTGAACCTGAACGAGGCCCAGGACCTGCCCTCCGAGGAGTACGGCGTGGGCTTCCGGCAGGGCTCCGACCTGGTGGACGCCTTCAACACCTTCTGGGCCGAGAAGGTTGCCGACGGCACCGTGCTGGAGACCGCCACCACCTACGGCCTGCAGGATGCCGTGATTCTGGAGTGATGCTGCTCCCCTGCTGAATTTGCAAAGCAGAGCGCACAGATCGTGCGCTCTGCTTTTCGGCCGCTTGTCCGGTTGATACATACATCTTGAGAGGACGATACCATGCTCGACTTTTTCACCTCCAGCACCTTCCAAACTGTGCTGGCCGCCTTGAACAGCGGCTTTCTCAAGACGCTCCAGCTGTTCTTCATCACACTTATCGGCGCCATCCCCCTGGGACTTGTGGTTGCCTTCGGATCCATGAACCGCTGGGCTCCCTTTGCCGGAACGGCCCACTGGTATCTGCGGCGGCAGGGGCGGGAGCCGGGCCGGGTCATCAACTGGATCACCAGGGCCTTGATCGCCTTCCGACCCATCCGTCTGGTGTGCCGCCTGGTGGTCTGGGTCATTCGGGGCACGCCTCTGGTGCTGCAGATCATTGCCCTGTTCTACGTGCCCGGCATCCAGAGGTGGTTCAACTGGCCCAGCGGGGAGTCCGGCCGGATGACGGCCGTGTGCGCGGCCTGCATTCTCAACTGCGCCTGCGATTTCTCTGAGATCTATCGGGGAGGGATCCAGGGCGTTCCCATCGGACAGCGGGAGGCCGGCCAGGTGCTGGGCATGACCAAGTCCCAGATCTTCCGCCACATCACTCTGGTCCAGATGATTAAGCGCATCGTGCCCCCCATGTCCAATGAGATCATCACGCTGGTGAAGGACACCTCTCTGGCCCGTGTCATCGCGCTTCAGGAGGTCATCTGGATGGGCGAGTCCTTCATGAAGGGCAACTCCGGCATCGCCGGCCTCACCTGGCCCCTGTTTTTCACCGCCGTCTATTATCTGGTGTTCAGCGGTGTGGTCACGGTGCTCTTGGGCAAGCTGGAGCGGAAGCTGGCCTTCTTTCAGTGAGGAGGAGAACGCGACATGGCAATTTTGGAAGTACAGCACATTGAAAAACACTTCGGGGCCACACAGGTGCTCCAGGATATCAGTTTTGACCTGGAACAGGGCCAGGCCCTGGCCATCATCGGTTCCTCCGGTTCCGGCAAGACTACCTTGCTGCGGTGCCTGAACTTTCTGGAGACACCCAATCAGGGCAGGATCATCGTCCA
>CALWYC010000220.1 GCA_944385655.1 uncultured Intestinimonas sp.
GGGGCGCATATCCTCTCCCGAGGTGAGTGAGATGACAGGCCATATCGTGCCGGGGGAGGGGGGCCGCCTTCTGGTCCGGCTCGTTCGGGAGCAGGTGCTGGGGCTCCCCCTGCTGCGGGGGGAGGTGCCGGGGAGCGGCTTCACGGCCAGGCGGGTCCGGCGGACGGCCCGGGCCCTCCGGAGGCATGGAGTGACCCGGGTGCTGGCGCCGGAGGACTTCCCCTTCTGGGGGGAGACAGCGGCCCAGGGGCTCCGGCCGGTGGAGACGGGGGAGCTGTGCCGGGCCCTGGCGGCCCCCATCGCCCTGGCCGCCCTGGAGGCGGACGGCGTGCCGCCCCGGCTGGCCGCGGTGGCTCTGCGGGGGGACCGGGTCACCCGCAGCCTGCGGGAGGCGGCCCTGGCCCTGTGCCCGGCGGTGCGGCAGCTGCTGGTGGAGGTCCCCGCCGGCGGGGAGGCGCTGCGGCAGAGGCTGCGCCGGGAGTTCGGCCTGCCGGCGGTGGAGGGCGGGCCGGGACGGCCGGCCCACCTGACCCTGTGCTTCTCCCCGCCCGGCGGGATGGAAAGAGGGCGGATCGCCGACCTGTCCGGGGACTGGCCGGCCCTGCCGGAGTACCGTTTCGGCCTGGCGGAGGGGGCGCTGCCGGAGGACGCCGCCGCCCTGCCCCTGCTCTCCGCCCTGTGGCAGGCGGGACGGCTGACCGCCGAAAGCATAGCGGTGACGGCCCATTTTCACACTTGACAGACCGGAGGAAAGTACATATAATACTGAATAATGTAAAGGTATCCCTATTTTGTTTGACCGTTTCGGGCCGTAATCGGCCATTCCGAGAAATTTCGGTTTCATTTCCGCAGGAAACGTGGCAGAAAGGAAGCATAGGCAGCATGGCGAAAGAGTACAAACTGAGCCCCGAGCGCTTCAAGGCGCTCCAGGAGGAGCTGGTCTACCTCAAGACCGTCCGTGAAAAAGAGGTGGCCGACCAGATCAAGGAGGCCCGCTCCTTCGGCGACCTGAGCGAGAACAGCGAATACGACGAGGCCAAGAACGAGCAGGGCAAGCTCTACTCCCGGATCGCGGAGGTGGAGGGCATCCTCCAGAACTGCGTGGTCATCGAGGAGGCCCACGATGAGAATCACGACGCCGTCCGTCTGGGCAGCAAGATCACCGTGTTGGACAAGGAGTTCAACGAGCAGGAGGTCTACCAGGTGGTGGGCTCTCAGGAGGCCGACCCCATGAACGGCCTCATTTCCGAGGAATCTCCCTTCGGCAAGGCCCTGCTGGGCAAGGTCGTCGGAGATGACGTGGTGGTGGAGGCGCCGGCCGGCGTCCTGCGCTACCAGGTCCTAGATATTCAAAAGGCCTGAGAAAGGCGAGGAACAGGAGGAACCCAACATGACAGAAGAGAAGAACGCAGGCGCTCCCGAGGAGCTGGACCTGTCCGAGCAGAGACGCATCCGCCGCGCCAAGCTCAAGGAGCTCCAGGACGCGGGTCAGGACCCCTTCCAGATCACCAAATACATCGTCACTGCTCACAGCGCCGATGTGAAAGAGAAGTTCGACGAGATGGAGGGCAAACAGGTCTCCGTGGCAGGCCGCATCATGTCCAAACGCGGCATGGGCAAGGCCGTGTTCTGCGATCTTCAGGACGGCAAGGGCCGTATCCAGCTTTATGTCCGCATCGACGAGCTGGGCGAGGAGCCCTTCGCCAAGTTCAAGAAGACCGACATCGGCGACATCGTGGGCGTCGAGGGCGAGGTCTTCAAGACCAAGCGGGGCGAGATCTCCATCAAAGCCCACAAGGTCACCCTCCTGTCCAAGTCCCTCATCCCCCTGCCCGAGAAGTTCCACGGCCTGAAGGATACCGAGACCCGGTTCCGTCAGCGCTACGTGGACCTCATCATGAACGAGGACGTGCGCCGGACCTTTGAGATCCGCACCAAGTTCATCAAGCACGTCCGGGCCTATCTGGACCAGCGGGACTACATGGAGGTGGAGACTCCCGTCCTCAACACCATCTCCGGCGGCGCCACCGCCCGGCCCTTCATCACCCACCACAACACCCTGGACATCGACATGTATATGCGCATCGCCACCGAGCTCCATCTCAAGCGCCTCATCGTGGGCGGCTTCGAGCGGGTGTACGAGATCGGCCGCATCTTCCGCAACGAGGGCATGGACCCCAAGCACAACCCGGAGTTCACCTCCATTGAGCTCTATGAGTCCTACGCCGACTTCCACGACATGATGGACATCACCGAGGGCATTCTGTCCTCCGCCGCCAAGGAGATCCTGGGCGATTACCATGTCCAGTGGCTGGGCACCGACATCGACCTGACCCCCGGCTGGCAGCGGCTGACCATGATCGACGCCGTGAAGCAGTATGTGGGTGTGGACTTCGACGCCATCAGCGACGACGAGACCGCCTGCAAGGCCGCCGAGGCCGTGGGCATCGACCTGGAGGGCTGCGAGCGCACCTGGGGCACCGCCCTCTACGAGTGCTTCGACCAGCGGGTGGAGGAGAAGCTGATCCAGCCCACCTTCATCACCATGTACCCGGTGGAGGTCTCCCCCCTCACCAAGCGCTCCCCCAAGGACCCCCGCCTCACTGAGCGCTTCGAGCTCTTCATCAACCACGCCGAGTTCGCCAACGCCTTCTCCGAGCTCAACGACCCCATCGACCAGCGGGGCCGCTTCGAGCACGAGATCGCCCTTCGGGAGGCCGGCGACGACGAGGCCGGCATGATGGATGAGGACTTCATCAACGCCCTGGAATACGGTATGCCTCCCACGGGCGGCCTTGGCATCGGCATCGACCGCTGCGTCATGCTGCTGACCAACTCCGACACCATCCGTGAGGTCATCCTGTTCCC
>CALWYC010000221.1 GCA_944385655.1 uncultured Intestinimonas sp.
TGCGCATTGTCCAGCATAGGTTCACCCATTTTCTCGTTTCAGTGATATTGTATCTGATTTCCAGCCCCAGGTCACACACGGAAATCGCATGGCTGCCCTTCCAAAATGGAATGTCTCCCGACAAACATACGCCGCGCCAGAAGGCGCGGCGTATGTGGTATTATACCGTCTCCGTGAGGAAGGCGTCCCGGTAGGTCTTCTTCAATTCCTCCCAGGCGCTGCGGGCCCGGTCCGCTTCGTCGAAGAGGCCGAACACGGTGGGACCGGTGCCGCTCATGTTGGCGCCCAGGGCGCCGTGCTCCACCAGCACCGACCGGATGCTGCGGACCTCGGCCTGCTGCCGGGGCGGCAGTACGTCCTCAAAGACATTGTACATCCGCCGGGCCACGCCCCCCAGGTCCCCCGCCTCCAGGGCGGAGAGGACCCCGTCGGTGTCGGGGCGGCACTTGAGCCGCACCCCGTCCACCGCCCGGAAGAGCTCCGGGGTGGAGATGGAGAAGGCCGGCTTGCAGAGGACCACGTGGCACCGGGGCAGGGCGGGCAGCGGGGTAAGGACCTCTCCCCTGCCCTCGGCCAGGGCGGTGCCGCCCAGGACGCAGTAGGGCACGTCGGAGCCCACCGCCTCCCCGATCTCTGCCAGGTCCAGGGGGGCATACCCCGCCCCCAGCATCCCGTTCAGCGCCCGCAGCACGGCGGCGGCGTCGGAGGAGCCGCCCCCCATGCCGGCGCAGACGGGGATGTGCTTTTCGATGGCGATGGCCACGCCCCCCGGGTCCCGGCCCGTCCGGGCCTGGAAGGCCAGGACGGCGGCGGCGGCCAGATTTTTCTCGTTGTTGGGCAGAAAGCTCAGGTCGGTGCGGACCCTCAGGTCCTCCCCCGTCCCCGTCTCCACCGTGAGGGTGTCCGAGAGGGCCACCGACTGCATGACCATCCTCAGGTCGTGGTAGCCGTCGGGCCGCTTGCCCAGCACGTCCAGGGTCAGATTCAGTTTGGCCCGGGCCAGCACCGTCTCCTTGGCCATGGCCGGTCACGTCCTTTCTCCGGCCCTTGCCGGGCCTTTATCGGATCTTCCGCCCCTCCAGGTAAAAGCGCTTGTCCTGGGCCTCCCCCATGGAGAAGGTCTTCCGGGGCAGGGCGCCGTCGTGGAGGACGGTGGGGAAGAGCTCCTCCTTGCCCATGGCGGGCAGCAGGAAGGCCAGGTTCCCCGGCTGGTCGGCCAGGGAACGGGCCACCTCCGCCCCGTGTATGTAGTCGATGCGCCCCCGGTTCACCGACAGCCACCGGTCCAGGAAGGTCTGGAGGGTGGCGGTGGGCAGACCGGCGGCGGGTTGGGGCACGGTGACGGCCCCCGACCCCCGCTCCCAGACATAGCGGAGGACGTGGCCCTCCTCCCCAACGCCCTCATAGGCGCCGGGGTGGGCGTTCTTCAGGTCGGTGAGGAGCCGCTCCGGGTCCACCCCGAAGAGGACCCGGTGGATGGGCTCGAACTCCAGGGCGGGGTCGTGGAGGTCCACCAGCTCCACCAGGGCGTACCGGGCGGGCAGGTCCGCCCACTGCGCCTCGGGGGTCATGGACTTCTGCCGCTCGTAGCAGGCCTTGGCGGTGGCCAGGGAGTGGTTGCCGTCCCCCACGGCGAAGAGGAGGACGTCCCCGGCGTCGGCGCCGTACCGGGCGCGGAAGGCGGCGGGGTCGGCCAGGGCCTTCAGGGCCTGGGCCACCCGCCCCTTCTCGGCCTCGTCCAGCAGCCAGCCCCGCAGGTGGCCGGAGTGCTCCATGAGCTCGAAGTCATAGCACTTCTCCAGCCGGCCCTTGGCGGCGGCCAGGGGGGCGATGACCGTCCCCGCCGGGTCGTCGGTGAGGAGCATCACATGGGGCAGCTCCACCGGGGCGTTCTTCCGCACCGCCACCCGGGGCGGGATGCGGCTCATGATGGTGCCCTCGGTGCAGCGGATGGCGGTGGCCGCCCCGGCCTCGTAGTCGTAGGCCTCCAGATCCACCATGCCCACCAGGCCCTTGCGGACCTTCCCCGACTCCAGGGTGCGCTCCACGTAGATGAGGGCGTTGGGGCAGGTGCGGAAGATCCCCTCCCGGAGGTAGCGGCTCATGGTGTTGGTCACGTCCATGATGTCGGTCTCCACGCTGGGGCCGTCCAGGGAGCTCTCCGGCAAAATGAGGTGGAGGGCAGAGGGGGCGCTGCCCACGAACCGCTCCACCCGCTGCCAGTACTCCGGCTGGGAGGTATATTGATCGCAGGCCACCACCGCCCACTTGGTGAGGTCGCAGTTCTGGGGCAGCAGGATGTCGGCCGGCCCGAAGGGCAGGCCCTGGAATCGCTCGTCCATGGCGGTCACCTCGCACTCATGATCTGCTTAGGCTTCTTTGGATAACATGCCGCCGGGCCGGAAGTCAGACGCCTCCCGCCGCCGGATGCACAGGGCGCACCGGCCCCGGAGCGGACCATCGGCGTCCGCCTCCCTGGGAAAGCCGGGCTCCAGCGTCCCGGGGTCCGGGCGCTCAATGGAGGTCACCCGGCAGGAAAAGGCCGCGGCGGCCTCCGGGGCGGGGCGGTAGACCACGCTGTCCCCCGCCCGGACCCGCCCCGTCAGGATATGTCCGACGACCACGGCGCCACAGCCTCTGATCCCGAACACGTCCTCGATTTGGAAGCAAAAGGGGGGCTCTGTCTCCGGCCCGGAAAACAGGCGTGCAAACACTCCCATGGGTCCGTCCTCCCCGGCAGGGCGCTTTTAGTCCAGGGCGGCCCTGATGGCCGCGAGCAGGTCGCCGAACTCCTCGTAGGCGGGCAGCTCCGGGTGGTCGGCCTTGATCTGCTCCGTGCTCTTGAAGAGGAA
>CALWYC010000222.1 GCA_944385655.1 uncultured Intestinimonas sp.
GTCATCGCCGCCGTGGACGCCCAGGGCGGCATCACCGGGAGCGGCCGCGTGTATGGCAAGACCGCTCCGGCGCTGGAGTTCGTCACCGAGGAATACTATCGCTCTATGTGGGGACGCTGGAACACCCAAGAACAGCTGGACAGCATGGTAGCCTTCAAAGATCGCACTAAGGAGGGCCTGTTGGCAGACCGGGTACAGCTCTACGGCATGGAGCCCTTTACCCTGGACCATCTGACCGTGCTGGAGGGGGATCTCTCCAAACTGAACGACCCGGACGGAAACTATATCGCCGCCGTGTACAGCGATGATGACTACGGCAAGGCGGTGCTGGACAGCCACTGGGCCCGGCTGGGGGACACGGTGACCATCCGTTATGTGGAGGAGTTTGAATACTATGACCCCACTTCTGGTCAGGTTTACGGCTCCCGGGAACATGTGCCCGAGGGGGCGGCTTTTGCCGAGCGGGCGGTACAGTACCGGGACGTGGACTACACCGTGGCCGCCCTGGTGGTCGTGCCCTCCGCCCTGAGCTACCGCTACTACGGCGCCGACGAGTTCGTCCTGGGAGCGGAGGCCTTTCTCCGGGATACGGGCACCGACTCCGTCATGTACTACGCCTTCGACACCACAGAGGAGGCCAACACCGACATGGAATCCTTCCTCAAAGACTATACAGAAAACGAGAATCCCGAGTTTGACTACGAGAGCAAGGCCACCTACGCCGGAGAATTTGAGAGCACCCGGAGCATGTTCCTCCTGCTGGGGGGCGCTCTCAGCTTCATCGTGGGCCTGGTGGGGGTGCTCAACTTCTTCAACGCCATCCTCACCGGCATCACCGCCCGCCGCCGGGAGCTGGCGGTGCTCCAGTCCATCGGCATGACGGGGCGGCAGCTCAGGACCATGCTGGCCCTGGAGGGACTGCTCTATACTCTGGGCGCGGCTCTCCTGGCCCTGGTGCTGGTCGTGGTGACGGCCCCCCTCGTGGGCCCCGGGCTCAACGGGTTCATCTGGTTTTTCACCTACCGCTTCACCATCTGGCCCATCGCCGTGGTGCTGCCTCTGTTCGGGGCCCTGGGCGTCCTCATCCCGGTACTCAGCTGCCGCGCCGCCCAGCGCTGCTCCGTGGTGGAGCGTCTGCGGCAGGAATAGGGCAGAATGCCAAACAGACAAGCCATCCGCAAGCGCTCGTTGCTTGCGGATGGCTTGTCTCTGTTCTGAGTTCTGATCGTATTTTCTGGAGCATCGTCAGGCGGCGGAGCACCGGAAAAAGATGTTGTCCGCCCCCGTCAAGGACGGTTAGGCGGTCTTGGAGGAGCCGCTCGGTCCGCAGCCGCGGATGACGATATGGACTGGGAGGACGGGCATATCTTCGGAAAACGCTGCGCGGACAAAACCACTGACTGCGCGATCAAAGGCCCTTGTCTCCCACGCAAGTTGGAGCTGAACCGCACCTCCCATCCCCCTGCTTCCACAGCTCAAAGCAGTTGGAGCCCCTTGACCTTCTCCATCCGCGCAATCACCGGCACGCCGAAGGGACACCGCTCCTCGCAGCTCCCGCAGGCGATGCAGTCCTCCGCCCCGGCGCCGAGGGCCTGGTAATGGGCCCGGATGGACTCCGGGACCTGGGGCTGCATCACGGCCAGGTCGTAGAGCTTGTTGACCATGGCGATGTCGATGCCCTTGGGACAGGGGGCGCAGTGGCCGCAGTAGGTGCACTGGCCGGAATAGGCGTGGTGGGGCGCGCCGGCCAGGGTGCTGGCGTAGTCCCGCTCCTTCTCGGAAGCCGTCTCATAGGCCACCGCCTCCAGCACGTGCTCCGGGGTGTCATAGCCCGCCAGGATACTGGCCACCGCCGGCCGGGTCAGGGCGTAGTGGATACACTGCGCCGGGGTGAGCGCCACACCGAAGGGGGAGGTGCCCGCAGAAAACAGACGTCCGCCGGCGTAGCCCTTCATCACGGTGATGCCCACGCCCCGCTGCTCGCACAGCTGATAGAGCTCGGCGCGGTCCGGGTGGATGCCGCCCAGTCCCTCCACGTAGTGCTCCGCCGAAAAATAGTCGTTCATGTCCTCGCTGGCGGGGAGCAGGTCGAAGGCGGGGTTGACGCTGAACAGGAGCATCTCGATCTCCCCGCTCTGGGCGGCCAGGATGCCCACCTTGGGGTTGTGGGTGCTCAGGCCGATGTGGCGGATGACCCCCTTTTCCTTCTGCTCCTTCACATAGGCCAGGAACTCCCCCTCCATGATGCGGCGGAACTCCTCTTCTCCGTCCACGAAGTGGATCATGCCCAGATCGATGTAGTCGGTGCCCAGCCGACTGAGCAGGTCCTCGAAGGCCGGCTTCACCTTGTCCATGTCCCGGGTGCGGACATACTGGCCGTCCTGCCAGGTGGAGCCGAAGTGCCCCTGGATGATCCAGCGCTCCCGCCGCCCGGCGATGGCCGCGCCGATGTTGGAGCGCACCTTGGGTTCCGACATCCAGCAGTCCAGAATGTTGATCCCCTGCTCCTCACAGCAGTCGATCACCGCCCTGACCTCTTCCGCGTTGTGGCGCTCCAGCCACTCCGCCCCCAGGCCGATCTCGCTGACCATCAGCCCCGTGTTGCCCAGTGCCCGATACCGCATGGGAACTTCCCCCTTCCAAGCCTTGAAACGCTATCCCGGCGCAGAGCCTGCTCCGGCAGATGCGTATCCTTATCTTACCATACTTTCGCGGCCGGTCAAGGCCGATGTGCCGTTCCGTCCGTTCTTGGGTGCGTGCGTCCGATGAGATGGGGCCGCCCTGTGCATGCTGCCGCAGGATCAGCGGTTCAGCGCCGACGCCCCCTCTCC
>CALWYC010000223.1 GCA_944385655.1 uncultured Intestinimonas sp.
CATTGCCCGAAGCCCCCTCATCCGGCCCTGCGGGCCACCTTCCCCCCACGGGGGAAGGTTTTGAAGATGGTCATGTGGGGCGCGGCTTCCCGGACGCGCCCGCGGCACCACGCTTTTTTGTGGGGCGCGACGACCCCGGCGCGCCAAACCACGCGGCAGGCATTGCCCGAAGCCCCCTCATCCGGCCCTGCGGGCCACCTTCCCCCCTCAGGGGGGAAGGTTTTGAAGATGGTCATGTGGGGCGCGGCTTCCCGGACGCGCCCACGGCACCACGCTTTTTTTGTGGGGCGCGACGACCCCGGCGCGCCAAACCGCGCCGGATACTCTTCCGGCGAGGGAGCCGTCCCCATGTGTCAGGCGATCAACCCCGCTCCAGCACCCCTTTCAGGTAGTGGCCGGTATAGGAGGCGGCGCATTGCGCCACCTCTTCGGGGGTGCCGGTGGCCACGATCTGACCGCCGCCGTCGCCCCCCTCGGGGCCCAGGTCGATGATGTGGTCGGCGGTCTTGATGACGTCCAGATTATGCTCGATGACCACCACGGTGTTGCCCGCCTCCACCAGCTTCTGGAGGACCTCGATGAGCTTGTGGACGTCGGCGGTGTGGAGGCCGGTGGTGGGCTCGTCCAGGATATAGATGGTCTGGCCGGTGGAGCGCTTGGCCAGCTCGGTGGCCAGCTTGACCCGCTGGGCCTCGCCGCCGGAGAGCTCGGTGGAGGGCTGGCCCAGCTTCACGTAGCCCAGGCCCACCTCCTGGAGGGTCTTGATCTTGTTGTAGAGCCGGGGGAGGTTCTCGAAGAAGGGGAGGGCCTCCTCCACCGTCATGTCCAGCACCTCGTAGATGTTCTTGCCCTTGTAGCGGACCTCCAGGGTCTCCCGGTTGTACCGCTTGCCCTTGCACACCTCACAGGGGACATAGATGTCGGGGAGGAAGTGCATCTCGATCTTGATGAGGCCGTCGCCGGAGCAGGCCTCACACCGTCCGCCCCGGACGTTGAAGGAGAACCGGCCCGGCCCGTAGCCCCGGGCCTTGGCGTCGGGGGTGGAGGCAAAGAGGTCCCGGATGTCGTTGAAGAGGCCGGTGTAGGTGGCCGGGTTGGACCGGGGGGTCCGGCCGATGGGGGACTGGTCGATGTCGATGACCTTGTCCAGAAACTCCTCCCCCTCGATGCCGGCGTGTTTGCCGGGGCGGGTCTTGGCCCGGTTCAGGTCGGCGGCCAGCCGTTTGTAGAGGATCTCGTTGACCAGAGAGGACTTACCGGAGCCGGAGACGCCGGTGACACAGGTGAAGGTCCCCAGGGGGATGGACACGTCCACGTTCCGGAGGTTGTTCTCCGATGCACCGCGGATGGTGAGGAAATGGCCGCTGCCGGCCCGGCGGTGGTCGGGGACGGGCACTCTCTTCCGGCCGGAGAGGTAGTCGCCGGTGATGGAGCCGGGGGTATTCATGATCTCCTCCGCGGTGCCGCAGGCCACCACCTGACCGCCGTGGACGCCGGCGCCGGGGCCGATGTCCACGATATAGTCGGCGGCACGCATGGTGTCCTCGTCGTGCTCCACCACCAGCAGGGTGTTGCCCAGGTCTCGCAGGTGCTTCATGGTGTCCAGCAGCATGTCGTTGTCCCGCTGATGGAGGCCGATGGAGGGCTCGTCCAGGATATAGAGGACCCCCATGAGGGAGGAGCCGATCTGGGTGGCCAGGCGGATGCGCTGGCTCTCGCCGCCGGAGAGGGTGGCGGCGGCCCGGCTCAGGGTCAGGTACTGGAGGCCCACCGACTGGAGGAAGCCCAGGCGGCTCTTGATCTCCTTCAAAATGCGCTCGGCGATGCGCATTTTCTGCTCGCTGAGGGTGAGGCCGTCGATGAAGGCCAGGGCCTCGGTCACCGACTTGCGGCAGAATTCGTCGATGCTCAGGTCCCCCACGGTGACGGCCAGGGCCTCTTTCCGGAGCCGCTTGCCGCCGCAGTCGGGGCAGGGCCGCTGGCTCATGCAGTCCTCCAGGTCCCGGCGCATGGCGTCGGACTGGGTCTCCCGGTAGCGGCGCTCCAGGTTGTTGACCACACCCTCGAAGGCCTGCATCAGGGTGCCCTGGCCGTTCTCCCGCTCATAGGTGAGCTTGAGCTTCTCCCCCTTGGTGCCGTAGAGGATGACATCCATCACCTCGGGGGGCAGGTCTTTCACCGGGGTGGTGAGCTTGAACTTGTACTGCTTGGCCAGGGCCTCGAAGTACATCCGGGAGATGGAGTCCCCCTTCACGTTGTTCCAGCCGCTGGCGGTGATGGCCCCCTCCAGGATGGAGAGGTCCTTATTGGGGATGATGAGGTCCACGTCCACCTTCAGCTGGGAGCCCAGGCCGGTGCAGGTGGGGCAGGCGCCGAAGGGGTTGTTGAAGGAGAACATCCGGGGGGAGAGCTCCTCGATGGAGATGCCGCAGTCCTCGCAGGCGTAGTTCTGGGAGAAGAGGATGTCCCGGTCCTCCCCCACGATGTTGATGAGGACCAGGCCGCCGGAGAGGTTGGAGGCGGTCTCCACCGAGTCGGTGAGCCGCCGGGCGATGTCGGAGCGGATGACCAGCCGGTCCACCACCACCTCGATGTTGTGCTTCTTGTTCTTGTCCAGCTTGATCTCCTCGGTGAGATCATAGATGGAGCCGTCGGCCCGGACCCGGACGTAGCCGGATTTCCGGGCGTCCTCGAAGATCTTCTGGTGCTCGCCCTTCTTGCCCCGGATGACGGGGGCCATGACCTGGATGCGGGTGGC
>CALWYC010000224.1 GCA_944385655.1 uncultured Intestinimonas sp.
ACCTAAATCTCGCATGTCTACCAATTCCATCACAGGCGCGTATTCATTTGTTTTGCCGGGGGAGGAAAAAACCGGGGCGGAGCATTGCGCTTGACCCGCGTCTGTGGATATGCGGATGAGCGGCGGGCCTGGCCTGCCGACGTTTTTATTCCGGCCGCGCCTCAAACCGCATGGCACCATTTGACAGGATCCGCCTCAGATGGTACGCTGTATGGACCTAGTTCTTCAGACCGTCGGGAGGACCGCCATGCGCACACAAAGGCCGCGAAACGTCACCTGCGTTCCCCCATCCGCCCCCGCCAGGGAGCGGAATCATCAGCTGGCCCGGCTGGCCCTCGGCGGCGACGGCCGCGCCTGGGACCTCCTCTATGAAAAGGCCATCCGTTCGGTGCCGGCCGCCGTGCGGAGGGCCGACTTTCAGCATCTCTTCGGCGACTGGGACTATCGGGACATCACCGACGAAGCCTTGACCCGCTGCTACGACCATCTGGAACGCTACCGGGGACTCAGCCAGTTCCAGTGGTGGGTGCTGGGCTATGCCAAAAACATCCTGCGCAACCGCATCCAGCGGCAGCTTACCCGCCGGAGGAACCAGTCACTTTTGGAACGTGCCGCGGAGCGTCACGCCCTCTGCCAGGACCCGCTCCGGCTTCTGATCACACTGGAACGGGATCAGTTTCTGTGGGAGGCCTTCTATCAGCTGACGCCCCTGGACCAGGTCATCGTCTACCAGCGGGTCTTTTTTCAGACCGCCTACGCCACCCTGGCAAAATCCGCACAGCTGACCAGAGATCAGGTCCGCCGCCGCTGTCAGGACGCCCTCAACGCCATCCGCTGGAATTTTCTCCGCCGCTACCGGACCAGGGGCACAGCGCCCCGCCCTCAGTGACCCGAGGGCCATCCACGCAGCCGGAATACAGGTCACATTCTACCATTTTACAAGAAAAAAGTCAATTGCGCCCCGGGGCGGAACGTGGTATCATGGGGGCATGAATGCCGCGTCGCGCCGGCCGGGATCGGCGGACGCATGGGAGGGATACCATGAATCGCACACCCAAGGTGGCCGCCGTCCAGGACCTGTCCGGTCTGGGCCGCTGCTCCCTCTCGGTGGTCCTGCCGGTCCTCTCCGTCATGGGCGCCCAGTGCTGTCCCCTGCCCACGGCGGTCCTCTCCGCCCACACCGCCTTCCCCGCCCCGGAGGCCGCCGCCTTCCAGGACCTCACCGGCGCCATGGAGCAGACCCTCCGGCACTGGGAGGCCCTCCACACCTCCTTCGACGCCATCTACTCCGGCTTTCTGGGCTCCCCGCAGCAGGTCGGGGTCCTCCGCCGTCTCATCCAGCGCTTCCGCCGGAAGGAGACCCTGGTCCTCATCGACCCCGTCATGGGGGACCACGGCCGGGTCTACCGCACCTACACCCCCGAGATGTGTGAGCAGATGATCCAGCTGGCCGCCGAGGCCGACCTCATCACCCCCAACCTCACCGAGGCCGCCCTCCTCCTGGGGGAGCCCTTCGACCACATCCCCGCCAGCCAGGCCGGCATCGAGGAGTGGCTCCGCCGCCTCTCCCTGGGCGGGAAGCGCTCCGTGGTCATCACCGGCGTCAGCCTGGCCCCCAAGGCCCTGGGCGCCGGCTGTCTGGACGCCCGCAGCGGCAAGATCCGCTTCGCCATGGCCCGCCAGGAGCCGGGGCAGTTCTTCGGCACCGGCGACCTCTTCGCCGCCGTCCTCCTGGGCAGTCTCCTCCGGGGAGAGACCCTCTCCGAGTCCACCGCCCGGGCCGTGGACTTCATCCAGAAATCCGTGGCCCGCACCCTGGCCGCCGGTACCCCCATGCTGGAAGGGGTACAATTTGAGCCGCTCCTCCGGGAGTTGTTATGACAAATGCCCGCTGTCCTCTCGGACAGCGGGCATTTCTATCCTTATTTGTCCGGGCCGCTCTTCCGGCGCTGGACCCGCCAGCACAGCCGTGCCAGCACCGGGTCGGGCACAAAGCGCTGGAAGAAGTGGACCGCCTTCATCCGCGCCCCGGGCAGGATGAGGAGCTGGCCCCGGAGGGTGCCGGCCACCGCCAGCCGGGCCACCGACGCGCTGTCCATCCCAGGGATGGAGAAGCGTACGTCGGCCACCTGGTCGAACTCCGTGGGCACCGGCCCGGGACACAGGATACTGATGGTCACCTTGCTTTTCGCCCGGCGCAGCTCCTCGGCCACCGCCTCGGAGAGCCGGAGGACATAGGCCTTGGAGGCGTAGTAGGAGGACAGGAGAGGCCCCGGCAGGAAGGCCGCCGAGGAGGCCACGTTCAGGATGTGCCCCCGCCCCCGGGCCTTCATCTTCGGAAGGAACAGCTTGGTAAGGGTGTGGAGGGCTACGATGTTGACCTCCAGCATCTCCAGTTCCGTGTTCAGGTCGGTCTCATCAAAGGGCCCGAAGAGCCCCCGGCCGGCGTTGTTCACCAGGATGTCGATGTCCTGGTCCTTTACCTGCTCCCACAGGGCCCGCACCTGGGCCCGGTCGGTGAGGTCGGCGGGGATCACCTCCACCGCCACCGGCAGCTCCGCCGCCAGCTCCCGCAGCCGGTCGGCCCGCCGGGCCGTCAGGATGAGGTCGTACCCCCGCCGGGCCAGCTCCCGGGCGATCTCCCGCCCGATGCCCGAGCTGGCCCCCGTTACCAGCGCCTTCATGGCTCCATCTCCTTTGCGGTTTTTCTCTAGTTTACCACGTCTTGCCCCGTCGGCATACCCCCTTTTTCTCCAG
>CALWYC010000225.1 GCA_944385655.1 uncultured Intestinimonas sp.
CCGTCGTCCCAGTCCAGCTCCACGTGGACGAAGGTGGCGGCGCTGCCGGAGACGCCGGCGTGGTCCAGGGCGATCTCCCTGGCTCTGGCCTCGCCGATGTAGTCGCCGGCGGAGCCGGAGGGGATGGTGAAGTTCTCGATGTCGAAGTCCACGTCCAGGATCTTCCCGGTAGCGGCGTCGATCTCGTAGTCGTACTCCTTGCTGCCGCTGTAGAACTCCACCTCATACTGGGGCCGGCCGTCCTCCCAGTCCAGCTCCACCCGGACGAAGGACACGTCGCTGTAGGTGAGGCCGGCGTGGTCCAGGGCGATCTCTTTGGCCCTGGCCTTGCCGATATAGTCGCCGTAGCTGTCGTCCACGCCGCCGGTGAGGGTGACGGTGTGGGTATTGCCGTTCCAGCTCACGTCCATGCCCAGGGCGTTGGCCACCGCCCGGACGGGGAGGTAGGTGGTGCCGTCGATGGTGAAGGGCTCCACCACGTTGCCGTCGCCGTCCCGGGGGGTGACGGTCTCCCCGTTGATGACCAGCTTGATGTCGGAGTAGTCCACCCGCACATTGCGGCTGCCGGTGGCGGCCAGGGCGGGCACCGCCAGCGCGGCCACAGCGGTCACGATGAGGGCGCCGGCCAGCATATCTTTCCATCTCTTCTGATTCTTCATTGTCATTTCCTCCTTATATAAGATGTGGTCGATCTCCGTTCTGAGGACCGGGGTCCTCGTCCCTTTCTGCCTCTATAACGGGCGGGGTCCCGGCTTTATCGCAGGGGTACAAAAAATTTTTTGAAAATTTTTAGAGGTGGTTTGGAGGATACTCCGTGGGTCTGCCTGCGGCCCGGAATGGAAGGACCAGGACGTGGTCCGGCGCGCCGGGTCGTCGCGCCCCACAAAAAGAGCGGTTCCACACCTGTGCGGCGGACAGAAAAGCCCGCCCCTTACCCAGCTTTGCGGCGTAACACATGGGCGCGTCTGGGAAGCCGCGCCCCACGGCGAAAAACGGGACCCGTCCGGATGGACGGGTCCCGTCGGTATCTGTTTTCTTAAAAATCGGCGCTGCCCACAGTACGCGGGTGGGGCAGGCCCCAGACGATGTCCCATCGTCCGGGGACCCCTTTTGGATTTCACTTCCTCGGCGGGAGTGAATCCCGCCTGCGGCAAGGTCCCGTGCCAGCGGAACGGGACCTTGTACGGCGCTGACGCGCCGCCCCATCTCCGATGGGGCCCCGACGTCCTGCCCGGGGCAGGCTCAGCCGGTCCGGCGCATATTTCTTCTCCTTAAAAATCGGCGCTGCCCACAGTACGCGGGTGGGGCAGGACGTCGCGGATGTTGCCCACGCCGGTGAGGTACATGACCATCCGCTCGAAGCCCAGGCCGAAGCCGGCGTGCTTGCACCCGCCGTAGCGGCGCAGGTCCAGGTACCACCAGTAGTCCTTGGGGTCCATGCCCAGCTCCTGGATGCGGCTTTCCAGCACGTCCAGCCGCTCCTCACGCTGGGAGCCGCCGATGATCTCGCCGATGCCGGGCACCAGGCAGTCGGCAGCGGCCACGGTCCTGCCGTCGTCGTTGAGGCGCATGTAGAAGGCCTTGATGTCCTTGGGGTAGTCGGTGACGAAGACCGGCTTCTTGAAGACCTGCTCGGTGAGGTAGCGCTCGTGCTCGGTCTGGAGGTCGCTGCCCCAGTCCACCTTGTAGTCGAACTTGTCGTTGTTCTGCTTGAGGATCTCCACCGCCTCGGTGTAGCTCACCCGGCCGAAGTCGGAGGAGGCCACGTGCTCCAGCCGCTCCTTCAGGCCCTTGTCCACGAAGGAGTTGAAGAAGTTGATCTCGTCGGGGCACTTCTCCAGCACGGTGTTGATGATGAATTTGATCATGGCCTCTGCCACGTCCATGTCGCCCTTCAGGTCACAGAAAGCCATCTCGGGCTCGATCATCCAGAACTCAGCGGCGTGGCGGGTGGTGTTGGACTTCTCCGCCCGGAAGGTGGGGCCGAAGGTGTACACATCGCCGAAGGCCATGGCGAAGTTCTCGGCGTTGAGCTGGCCGGAGACGGTGAGGTTGGCGCTCTTGCCGAAGAAGTCCTGGCTGTAATCCACGGTGCCGTCGGGGTTCTTGGGCACGTTCTCCAGGTCCAGGGTGGTCACCCGGAACATCTCGCCGGCGCCCTCGCAATCGGAGGCGGTGATGATGGGGGTGTGGACGTAGACGAAGCCCCGGTCCTGGAAGAAGGTGTGGATGGCGTGGGCGGCCACGCTCCGCACCCGGAAGGTGGCGGAGAGCAGGTTGGTCCGGGGGCGCAGGTGCTGGATGGTCCGCAGGTACTCCACGGTGTGGCGCTTTTTCTGCAGGGGGTAGTCGGGGGTGGAGGGGCCCTCCACGGCGATGGAGGCGGCCTTGATCTCCAGGGGCTGCTTGGCCTCCGGGGTCAGGACCACGGCGCCGGTGACGGTGAGGGCGGCGCCCACGTTCTGTCCGGCGATCTCCTTGTAATTGGCCAGGGAATTGGCGTCCATGACCACCTGCAAATTCTTGAAGCAGGAGCCGTCGTTGAGCTCGATGAAGCCGAAGGTCTTCATGTCGCGGATGGTCCGGGCCCAGCCGCTGACGGTGACCTCCTGGCCGCCGAAGCGCTCCTGGTCGGCGAAAATCTGTGCGATCTTTGTGCGTTCCATAAGTCCTTCCCTCAATTCCAAGTAAAATCACTATCAGTGGGTAGTATATCATTTTTGGCCGGATTTGCAAGGGCTCCGGGCAAAAAAGG
>CALWYC010000226.1 GCA_944385655.1 uncultured Intestinimonas sp.
CAGGTTGGCGCAGCCGCCCAGCACCCGCTGGCAGGAGGCGGCCTGCTCCCGGGCGGAGCCGTCGCCGGGCTTGAGGGCCATGACGAAGGAGCCCAGGCCGGTGGTCTTGGGATCGTGGCCCAGAAGGGCGTCGGTGTTCTCTCCGGCGCGGCGCTTGGCCTCCTCTGCCTGGATGGCCTTGGCCCGGGGGACGTACTGGGGGTCCTTCCGGGAGAGGGCGAACTCGCTGAGCCGCAGGGGGTTGGACCGGTAAGAGGAGGTCTCGCCGGAGGGGATGAGCTCGTCGGTGGTGGTGACGGGGTCGTAAATGGCGGCGGCGGCGGTGAGGAGCAGGTTCTCGGGCAGGGGGATCTGCTCCGGCCAGTCGGCGATGTTGGGGCCGTAGACCAGCTCGGTGTCCGGCTGGGCCTTGCCCACACCGAAGTAGACCCGGGCCTTGTAAGCGGAGTCGTCATAGGCCCAGCTCTCGTCGGGGCGGTCGGCGGGCACGTCGGGCAGCTCGTCGGCGGCGGTGAGGATGCCGCCGTTCCGGGCGGTGGCGGCGATGCTCCGGGCGTCCATGAGGGCCACATAGGAGATCTGACCGTCGCCGGGCTTGGAACCCTCCCGGTTGGGGAAGTTGCGGGTGGAGTGGCGGATGGAGAAGCCGCCGTTGGCGGGCACGTCGCCGGCGCCGAAGCAGGGGCCGCAGAAGCAGGAGCGGATGGAGGCGCCGGCGGTCATCAGGGAGGCGATATAGCCCTTCTTGGTGAGCTCCAGGTTGATGGGCATGGAGCCGGGGTAGCAGGAGAGCCAGAAGGCGTCGGAGCCGATGGGCCGCCCGCCCAGGATCTCGGCGGCCCGGACCAGGTTCTGGTAGATACCGCCGGAGCAGCCGGCGATGACACCCTGGTCCACGTGGAACTGGCCGTTTACGATCTTATTGCTGAGGGGGACGGCGTTCTTGACGCCCAGCTGCTCGGCGGCGTCCACATCCACCTGGTGGAGGAGGTCGGCCATGTTGGCCTTGAACTCCTTGATTGTGTAGGCGTTGGAGGGGTGGAAGGGCAGGGCGATCATGGGCTCGATGGAGGACAGGTCCACTTCGATGACGCCGTCATAGTAGGCGCCCTCGGCGGGAGCCTGGGCCTTATACTGGTCACCGCGGCCCAGGGCGGTGAGGTGGGCCTTGGTGTAGTCGTCGGTGGACCACACGGAGGAGAGGCCGGCCGTCTCGGTGGTCATGACGTCGATGCCGGAGCGGTAGTCCATGGAGAGGTTGGCCACACCGGGGCCGAAGAACTCCATGACAGAGTTTTTCACGATGCCGGCCTTGAAGGTGGCGCCGATGAGGGCCAGAGCCACGTCCTGGGGACCCACGCCAGGCCGGGGAGCGCCGGTGAGGTAGATGGCCATGACCTTGGGATAGGCGATGTCGTAGGTCTTGCACAAAAGCTGCCGGGCCAGCTCGGGGCCGCCCTCACCAATGGCCATGGTACCGTAGGCGCCGTAGCGGGTGTGGGAGTCGGAGCCCAGGATCATCTTCCCCGGCGCGGCGTACCGCTCCCGCATATAGGAGTGGATGACAGCCTGGTGGGCGGGGACGAACTCGCCGCCGTACTTCTTGGCGGCGGAGAGGCCGAAGACGTGGTCGTCTTCGTTAATAGTGCCGCCCACAGCGCACAGGGAGTTGTGGCAGTTGGTGAGCACGTATGGCAGGGGGAATTCCTTGAGACCGGAGGCCCGGGCGGTCTGGATGATGCCCACATAGGTGATGTCGTGGGAGGCCATAGCGTCAAAGCGGATGGCCAGGCGGTCCATACCGTCCAGGGTGTTGTGGGCCTTCAGAATGCCGTAGGCCATGGTGCCGGTCCGTTCGGCGGCGGGCCGGGGCGGGGTGGGCACAAAGGCGCCCCCCTGGTAGAGGACGGGAGACTGGGTGATCTTGATCATATTTCAAATACCTCCATCGGCAGAAAATGCGGCTCCGCGGCAAACGGCCGGGAAATGGGCTGGGTATATCTTTTGAAATTATAGCATACGGTGGAAAGGAGGACAAGACTTTACCTTGTTACAGCGTCAAAAAACCAAACGGCCGGGGATGTTTTTATTCCCCGGCGCATATAGCTTCAAAAGACGGACTCCGTCCGATAGAGGGCCGTCCGGAGGGTGACAATTTTGAAAAGTGTCAAAAAATGACCCATTTTTCCCGCCCTGTCCCATGACATCGAAGGTCCTTCCCCTTTAGAATGAAAGTAAACACCAAATATCGACCGGCTTCGTCCCTGAGCGGAGCCGGCCGAGAGGAAATGAGGTAGATCCTATGAGCATCACAGAACGCGCCAAGACCGCGGCCGTCAGCGCCGCCGTTACCCAGGCGCTGGCCTATCTGGAGAAGGACCCGGAGACCAACATCCCCAAGGTCATGGATCTGGTGGATAAGCTGGTCCCCACCGACTGGTACACTGCCCAGCGCCGGGCCTTCCGGAACTCCATCCAGGAGAAGAATCACTGGTATGACCTGATTATGAAGGTCTACGCCCTGGACCCCGGCGTCCGGAAGGCATTCTTCCGCAACTTCATCGTCAACGCCAGTCTCCAGGGCAGCGCCACCCAGGAGGCCACCGCCGCCAAAGAGGGGTGCAACGTGCCCTGGGCCATCCTGCTGGATCCCACCAGCGCCTGCAACATGCACTGCACCGGCTGCTGGGCGGCGGAGTACGGCAACCGGCTGAACCTGACCCTGGA
>CALWYC010000227.1 GCA_944385655.1 uncultured Intestinimonas sp.
GAGCTGGCCGACCTGATGCTGGTGGCGGCCAAGGAGGTGGAGGAGTCCATCTGCCGGGTGGCCCAGATGGGCCGTGCCGCCGGCATGCACCTCATCATCGCCACCCAGCGGCCCTCCGCCGACGTCATCACCGGCCTCATGAAGGCCAATATCCCCAGCCGTATCGCCTTTGCTGTGGCCTCCGCCCTGGAGTCACGCATCATTCTGGACACCACCGGCGCCGAGAAGCTGGTGGGCCGGGGCGATATGCTCTACTTCCCCCTGGGCTCCGGCAAGCCCCTGCGGGTCCAGGGCTGCCTCATCTCCGACGAGGAGGTGGCCTCGGTGGTCTCCTTCATCAAGGAGCAGAGCACCGTGGAGTACGACGAGTCGGTCATCCACGAGATCGAGCAGCATGCCGCCGAGAAGGAAAAGGGCGGCAAGGGCGTAGGCGGCTCCGCGCCCGAGGAGGTGGGGGAGGAGTTCGACGAGCTCCTGCCCGCCGCCATCGAGGTGGTGGTGGAGACCGGTATGGCCTCCGTGTCCATGCTCCAGCGGCGCCTCAAGCTGGGCTACTCCCGTGCCGCCCGTCTGGTGGACCAGATGGAGGAGAAGGGCGTGGTGGGCCCCTTCGAGGGCTCCAAGCCCCGGCAGGTCCTCATCACCAAGGAGCAGTGGCAGGAGATGCAGTTCAAGCAGGGCATGGTGGACCGCGCCCCCGAGCCGGTGCCCGACGAGCTGGAATTTGAGGGGGACGCCATTCCCCAGAGCCGGGACATGCCTCCCTTTGATATGGAGTGAGTGACATGAGCGATGAAAAGATCCTGCCCGCCGGGGAGGCGGAGAACCGGGAGATCCACGCCGGGCTCCGCCGGTACAACCGCCGCTTCTGTCCCAATGTGGCCGACCTGTCCTGCTGCATCAAGGACGGGGAGGGCCGCTGCATCGCCGGGACGGACAGCTTCCGCATGGGGGAGCTGGTGGCGGTGGATGTGCTCTGGGTGGACGAGGGCCACCGGGGCCAGGGCCTGGGGGCGGCGGTGCTGGCCCATGTGGAGGCCCAGGCCAGGGCCCAGGGCGCCCGCCGGGTGGAGCTGAACACCTTCGGCTTTCAGGCCCCCGGCTTCTATGAGAAGCAGGGCTACCGCCGCTTCGGCGCCATTGAGCCGGCGGTGGGGGAGCACGGCCACTACTTCTATGTGAAGGATCTGACCTGAGCGGACAAAAGGACCCCGGCGCGGCAGAGGATGCCGCGCCGGGGTTTTCTGCTGCCTGCGGCTGATTAGAGTACAAGAGTACCGTTTTCGTCCTCCAGCAGCAGGAGGAGCTTCTCCTCCTGGCCGTTCCGGGCGTTTACATAGACGATGACATGGCGGCCGTCCTCGTCCTCACATTTGAACTCGTGACAGAGGACCTCGTACTCGCCGCCGGTGGGGATGACGGTCAGCTGGTGGGAGAGGACGGTGAGAGCGGGGGAGACGACGGCCTGAGCCTCCGCCTCGGTGACGGCGGGGGCGGGGAGGTCCCGCACCATGTGGTTCATGAGGTAGCCCTCCGACTCAAAGCCCACCACACGCCCGGTGTCCAGAGCCACGGAGACCTTTACCAGGTCGGGGTAGCAGAGGACGTCCCCCTGAACGGACGCAAAATTGATGGTGATCGCGCCGCCCTGATCGATGAAATAGCTCTCCCGCATAGAGGGATAGCCCCGGGATGCCAGGAAATCCCGGGCCAGGGCAGCGGCATCCTCCTGGGAGAGCGTAGCTGTCCCGGCAGAGCGGGAGCTGACGGCCTCCAGCACCAGACCGCCCTGCTTGGTCACCTCCACGTACAGCTCGCCGCCGTCCACCGCGGCGGAGAAGCCGTAGGTGGGCAGGGTGCCCTCTCCGGCGGAGACCAGGGAGAAGAGGGCCGGCTCCAGATCAAAAAATTTGGCGGCGGAGAGCCGGGCGTCCTCCTGGGTGACCTCCGGCAGTCCCTCCAACATCCGGGGGGAGCGGCCGGCGATGTGGTCGGAGAAGGGGCCGTCGTAGATGAGGGAGGGGAGCTCGGGGAAGTCTCCCTCCACCGTCTGATAGACGGAGCCCGCCAGTGTCTGACCATCCCCCTCCTCGCCGGAGAGCCGGGCCTCGGCGGTGTCCACGTCCTCCAGGGTGGCCGCGCCGGAGAGCAGGTCGGCCTGGAGAGCGGACACCTGACCCGTCAGGGTGGCCGCCGCGTCGGCCAGACTGCGCAGGCCTTCCCGCTCCTCCTCGGAGCAGGCGCCGTTCACCGCCGCCGAGCGGGAGAGGGCGGCGGCGTAGTCGCCGGTCTTGGCCAGGAAGGCGGCGGTCTGCTCCAGCTCGATGTTGCCATAGGGCAGCTCGCCCAGGGCCATCTGGGCCGACATGGCCCGGCCGAAGATCTGGGTGCACAGGGCGCCCAGCATGGAGGGGGTGGTGGCGTACACCCCCTTCTGGAGATCGGTATTGAGCTGGCTCAGGTTGGCCGAGAGCTCGGCGAAGGCGTGGAGCCGGCTGTTGGCCAGGTAGCGCCGGTAGGCCGCCGCCTCCATCTGGCCCTGGACCGCCAGACCGGCCGTCACCGCAAAGGCGGCGGCCAAAAAGCTCACCCGCCGCACCAACTGTCGGGTGCTCTGTCTGCGCTGTTCCATATGGTGAGCGCCTCCTATTACAATAAATTTGGGCAGGAAAGCCGAGCAGCCAGTCCGGCTTTCTTTCCATCTCGTGCCTAAGCTA
>CALWYC010000228.1 GCA_944385655.1 uncultured Intestinimonas sp.
CGGATGAGCACCCTTCACCCCTTAGAGGGGGGTGGCTGCCGCCTGCTGGTAAAGGGAGCGCCCGATGTGCTCTTTCCTTTGTGCGCCAAGGCTTTGGGGCCAAACGGGGAGACGGAGTTCACCCCCGCCCTCCAGCGCCGGGCGGCGGCGGCCAACGAGGCCATGGCCCAGCGTGCCCTCCGGGTGCTGGCGGTGGCCCGGCGGGATCTGCCCGCCCTGCCGGCGGGCACCGACACCGGCAGCCTGGAGAAGGGCCTCACCCTGGTGGGGCTGGTGGGCATGATGGACCCGCCCCGGCCCGAGGTGAAGGGGGCGGTGGCGCGGTGCTTCACCGCCGGCATCCGGCCCGTCATGATCACCGGCGACCACAGGCTCACCGCCCTGGCGGTGGCCCGGCAGCTGGGGATGCTGCGGCCGGGGGACCTGGCCCTCACCGGGGAGGAGCTGGACTTCCTGCCCCAGGACCTGCTGGAGCGGGAGGTGGAGAAGTTCTCCGTCTACGCCCGGGTGACCCCCGAGCACAAAATGCGCATCGTCCGGGCCTGGCAGAAGCGGGGCCAGGTGGTGGCCATGACGGGGGACGGGGTCAACGACGCCCCCGCCCTGAAGGCCGCCGACATCGGCTGCGCCATGGGCCGCTCCGGCACCGACGTGGCCAAGGGGGCGGCCGACATGGTGCTCACCGACGACAACTTCACCACCATCGTCCGGGCGGTGGAGGAGGGGCGGGGCATCTTTGCCAACATCCGCAAGGCCATCCACTACCTCCTCTCCTGCAACATCGGGGAGATCGCCGCCGTGGCCCTGGCCACCGCTTTAGACCTGCCCCGGACCCCCCTGACGCCGGTGCAGCTCCTGTGGCTCAACCTGGTCACCGACTCCCTCCCCGCCCTGGCCCTGGGGGTGGAGCCGGTGGAGGAGGGGGTCATGGAGGAGGGACCCCGGCCCGCCCACGCCAGCCTCTTTACAAAGGCCTTTTCCCTGCGCCTGGCCTGGCAGGGCCTGCTGGTGGGGGCGGTGACCCTGTGCGCCTGGGGCCTGGGCTGGTCCATGGCCCGGGACAGCGGCGCCCTGGCCGGCACCATGGCCTTCGCCACCCTCACCCTCTGCCAGCTCTTCCACGCCTTTGACGTGCGCAGCGACCGCAAAACCGTGGCCCGGCTGGGCCTCACCTCCAACCGGGCCATGGTCAGGGCCTTTCTGGTGGGCCTTGCCCTGCTGATGGCCGCCCTGGTGTGCCCGCCCCTGCGGCTGGTGTTCGGCACCGTGGCCATGCCCCTGCGGGCCTGGGGCTGGGTGCTCCTGCTGTCCCTGGCCCCTGCGGCGGTCAGCGAGGGGGAAAAGGTCCTCCGCCGGGGCGGCCGGCGGGACCGGAAGGACCGGAAGGCCGTGGGAGCGTGAGAGGAGGGGCCGTGACTCCGCCTTTCGATCTCGTCATCCTGAGGCGAAGCGGAGGAACCATCTCTCCCCGTCCACGGACGCCCCCTCATCCGGCGGCGCACGCCGCCACCTTCCCCCCTCAGGGGGGAAGGTCAAGATAAGCGTCCAAAAACCTTCCCCCTGGAAGGGGGAAGGTGGCCCGCAGGGCCGGATGAGGGTGCGTCTCAGAAGTGGTTTGGCGCGCCGGGTCGTCGCGCCCCACAAAATCGGGTGGTCCCGTGTCGGCACGGCGGGCGGCTGATAGCCGCCCCTACGCCAACCTGCGGCGTGGTGCCGTGGGCGCGTCTGGGAAGCCGCGCCCCACACTTTCCCCCCGCGTCATCCTGAGCGCCAGCGAAGGATCCGTTTCCCCAGGATTTTCCGGGGCGTCCGGGGACGGGAGGACGGATCCTTCGGCCCGCGGCCTCAGAATGACGGGGAGAGGGGCGTGGTCCTTCGTCCTGTCCACCCCCTCAGTCCGGCAAAGCCGGACAGCTCCCCCGTCCAGGGGGAGCGATGCGGGCGCGCCGGGTCGTCGCGCCCCACAACAATGAGTACCCTGACAGAGACGTAAATCACACTTCACCCCCCATCCGGCGGCTTACGCCGCCACCTTCCCCCAGGGGAAGGCTTGCTTCCTCAGTCGGCCGCGCCTTGCACAGACACGCTTTATAAAAAAGGCTCCGGGGACGATACCGTCCCCGGAGCCTTTTCCTATGTGTGTAAGGTCAGCCCGCGTTGGTGAGGCCGCTGGTGAAGACGTACTGCTGGTCGATGTCCACGGTGACGGAGCCGTCGCTGCCGTAGATGGTGGAGGGAATGGACATGTCGTCCTTGAAGCCGATGGTGAAGGAGGCCGTCTCAAACATCTCGGCCAGCTTGTCGGGGATGTTGATGTAGAGGTTATAGGCCTGCTCGGTGTAGGGATCGACCTCGAAATACTTGTCCCGCTCGAAGTTGAGACGCACGTCGTAGCCGTCCACCACGTACTCGTCGTTGACGGTGGCGGTGAGACTGAAGCAGGAGTCGCTGATGACGGCGGTGCCCACGTTCTCGAAGGTGCCCTTCACCACCAGCAGCTGATAGCCCTCCTCCACGTAGAGGGAGGTGGAGGAGTACTCGCTGGTGGCGTAGGAGTACTCGGGGAGCAGCTCCAGGGAGTCAAAGGTCATGACGAAGTTGTCGGTGGTGATGCTGCCGCCCACCTCCACGGGGGTGGCGCTGGGCGCGGCGGGCTCCGTCTCCTCGGGGACGGGGGTGGTGGCCAC
>CALWYC010000229.1 GCA_944385655.1 uncultured Intestinimonas sp.
CTCGCCGGTCTTCATCTCGGCGATGCGGCCCTGGTGGAGGATGATGCCGCCGATGAGCTGCACCCGGTAGGGCTTCAGGCCCAGCACCCGCCAGGCGGCCTCCCGGCAGGCCGCGAAGGCCTCGGGCAGCAGGTCGTCCAGGCTCTCGCCGTTCTGGTAGCGGTCCTTGAACTCCTGGGTTTTGGCCTGGAGCTGTTCGTCCGTCAGGGCGGAGTACTCGGCGTCCAGGGCCTCGATCTTATCGACGATGGGGGAGATCGCCTTCACTTCCCGCTCTGAGGTGGTACCAAAGAGCTTCTTCAGCAGACCCATGTTTATCGTTCACCTTTCTGAATTGGTTCTGGAATCAGCTTAGTATATCATACCCAGCTCCAAGAAAAAAGACAAAATTATGAACAAATCCCCGGAAGCTCTGTGGAAAACTCCTGTGCGGCGGGCTTTTTCGCAAAGGGTGGTAGCCGGGACGGCGGGCTTGTGGTACAATGTTGCCAGATCGTCCCCCGCCGCCCAAGACAGAAAGGAAGGTCCCTATGCGCGTCAAAACGCTGCTCCCCGCCGCTGTCCTGGCCCTCGCCCTGGCCGCCTGCGCCCCGGCGGAGACCCAGGCCACCCCCAGTCCCAGCCCCAGCCCCGCCCCCGTCCCCACGGAGTCCCAGGTCCCGGAAGAGACCGCCGCCCCGGAGTTGGTGTGGACCGACCAGGACTTCGTCAAGGACTTCACCGCCGACGACGGCACGGTGGTCATGTCGGTGGAATATGTGTTCCCCGGTATTGAGAACGCCGGAAAGGTGGCCGCCTGGCAGAAGATCCAGGACTATTACGCCGTGGAAGGCGCCGCCTACCTGGGCGACGCCGTGGAGCTCTCCGGCTACGCCGCCGGGGATTACGAGGTGGCCCAGGCCATGGGGGAGGACTTCCTGCCCTACGGCGAGTCCATGCGCTGGCGCATCGCCCTCCAGACGGAGGCGCTGGTGAGCATCGTGCGCAGCTACTACGCCAATTCTGTCACCGGCGCCGCCCACCCGGCCAACTTCCAGTTCTCCGAGACCTTTGACCTCGCCACCGGGGACAAGCTCTCCCTGGGGGACTGCTTCACCGACCCCGACGCCGGCCGCGCCCGGGTGCTGGACCTGCTGGCGCAGAAGGGGGCCGGCGCCGGCTATTCCCGGGAGGCGCTGGAGGCCGAGCTCAACGACGCCTATTTTTATCTCAGCGATGAGGGCCTGGTGATCTACTACCAGCCCGACACCCTGGCCCCCTACGCCGCCGGCCTGCTGGAGTTCACCCTGCCCTACGCCGACCTCCAGGACCTGCTGGCCGTCTCCCCCATCCCGTCTTAAAATGAGGTGTTCCCCCATGCCCAGAAAAAATGACGTCCTCCCCCTCGCCATCGAGTCCATCGGCCTCAACGGCGAGGGCATCGCCCATCTGGAGGGCCAGGTGGTCTTTGTCTCCGGCGGCCTCCCCGGCGAGGTGTGCGACACCCTCCTCCTGAAGGTGGGCCGCTCCGCCATCTGGGGCAAGGCGGTGGGGGTGAAGACACCCTCTCCGGACCGGGCCGCCTCCGACTGCCCCCAGTACCCCAGGTGCGGCGGCTGCCAGTTCCGGCACATGAGCTACCCCGCCGAGCTGGAGGCCAAGCGCCGCCGGGTGGAGGACGCCATCCGCCGGGTAGGCGGGCTGGACCTCCCCGTTTCTGTGATCTTGGGGGCGGAAAATACACAGCGTTATCGAAATAAGGTGCAGCTGCCGGTGGCCGCCGGGAAGGAGGGCCCCAGGATCGGCTTCTTCCGGGCCCGGAGCCACGACGTGGTGGACGTGGACGACTGCCTTCTCCAGCCGGAGTCCGCCTCCGCCCTGGCCCACGCCGTCCGGCGGTGGATGGCGGACTACGCCGTCCCCGCCTACGACGAGCGGGCCCACGCCGGACTGGTGCGCCACCTCTTCGTCCGCTTCTCCCGGACGGAGGCCCTGTGCTGCCTGGTGGTCAACGGGGAAAAGCTCCCCCACGAGCGGGAATTGGTGGAGGCCCTCCGGGCCGCCGCCCCGGAGCTGGCGGGCGTGGTGCTGTCGGTGAACAGGGAGCGGACCAACGTGGTGCTGGGCAGGGCGCTCCGGACCCTGTGGGGCCGGGACTTCCTGGAGGACACCCTCTGCGGCCTCACCTTCCGCATCTCGGTGCCCTCCTTCTACCAGGTGAACCGGGACCAGTGCGAGGTCCTCTACGGCAAGGCGGTGGAGCTGGCGGGACTCACCGGCACCGAGACGGTGGTGGACCTCTACTGCGGCATCGGCACCATCTCCCTGGCCATGGCCCGGCATGCCGGGCGGGTCATCGGGGCGGAGATCGTCCCCTCCGCCGTGGCCGACGCCCAGGCCAACGCCGCGCGCAACGGCATCACCAACGCCGAGTTCTTCTGCGGGGACGCCGCCGACACCGCCGCCCGGCTGGCTGCCCAGGGCCTGCGGCCCGACGTCATCTGCGTGGACCCGCCCCGGAAGGGCCTGGCGCCCGAGGTGGTGGCCTCCATCGCCCAGATGGCCCCCCGGCGGGTGGTCTACGTCTCCTGCGACCCGGCCACCCTGGCCCGGGATCTGGCCCGCTTCGCCCAGCTGGGCTACGCCGCCCGGA
>CALWYC010000230.1 GCA_944385655.1 uncultured Intestinimonas sp.
GCCTCCCGGGCGGCGATGTCGGCCTGAGCCTTGGCCTCCAGGGCCTCGGCCTCCTCCTTCGGCACCTCCCGGATGAGGATGAAGGGGGTGAGCTGCCGCACCTGGCCGGCGGGGTTGTCCCCGATGAGCCCCGCCAGCTTCTCGTCGCTCCAGTCCTTCAGGGCGGAGCACTTGCCCAAAATCTCCTGGGCCAGGGCGTTGGCGTCCACGATCATGGAGACCACGCCGGTGTCCTTCAGGACCTTCTCGCACACCCCGTCGGGGTCGGCGGGGATGCGGATGCCCATTTCAGCGTA
Organism: uncultured Intestinimonas sp.; assembly: GCA_944385655.1. GTDB lineage: Bacteria > Bacillota > Clostridia > Oscillospirales > Oscillospiraceae > Intestinimonas. The sequence goes on from CALWYC010000230.1 coordinate 297, forward strand.
CTCCTCGATGTCGTGGCCGAAGAAGCCGTCCAGGCCGTAGACCTCGTCGCCGGCGATCTTGTAGAAGGTGCCGTGGACGCCCCGGAGCTTGTCGATGGCGGCCCGGAAGGCGGCCCACAGGATCTTGGGGGCGCCGCACTGGTTGATGGCGAACTGCATCTTATAGGGGACGCCGGCGCCGGGGCCGGCGGCGGTCTGGGCCACGCAGCGGCACAGGAGGTTGGCCAGCAGGCCGGGCTTCACGTCCTCGGCGTAGACCACCCGCTTCTGGCACAGGGCCACGATCTTCTCGCTCACCGACACGATGTCGCCGGGCTGCCACACCGGCACCACGTACTGCCGCACCAGGGCGTCGTAGTCGTCGCCCACGTTGACGAAGGGGATCTGGATGGCGTGACGGGCGTAGGTCTTGCCGTCCACCTCGATGATGAGCTTTTTCGTTGCGTTGACGTAGAAATCTCTTGCTTCCATAGCCGCTCCTTTTCCATCTATCCGTCGGAGGGGGACCTCCGTATTTGACTCGAAGGCCGGGCAGGCCCGGCGGCACGGTAAAAGTATAGCCGTTTCCCGGGAAAAATCAACCCTTCCGGTCCATTTTTCCCCAAAACGGGGGAATAAACGGGGAAAGGCCGGGACACACTAGGCCAGAAAGGAGGAAGGACGGTGTTTGGACGAAAAAAGGGCCAGCGGGAGCCGGTGCCGCCCCACCCGCGGCAGGAGCCCCGGATCGACGGACCCCTGACGGCGGAGAACATGGAGCGGGTCTTTACCGACTGCGTGGACTTTGCCAAACGGACGGTGGCCCTGGGGGGCGATCCGGCCCGGACGGCCACATTGTGCTATCTCTCCGGCATGGTGAAGATGGAGCGCATCAGCGACTATATCCTGCGGCCTCTGGCCCAGGATGAGGCGCTGGCACAATGTGACGAGGCCCAGGCGGTGGAGCGCATCCGGAAGGGGGCACTCTACAACCTCATGGTAGAGGAGCGGACCACCGCCGACCAGGGGGTCTTTGACCTCATCAACGGCTGGTGCCTCCTCTTTTTTCCCAAGACGGGGAGGGCGCTCTCCTTCCTGGTCCAGACCGAGGAGAAGCGGTCCATCTCCCCCTCGGAGAACGAGCCGCCCCTGAAGGGGCCCCGGGACGCCTTTGTGGAGTCGGTGCGCACCAACACCTCCATCCTCCGACGCCGGGTGCGGACCCCGGCCCTCCGCATCCAGGAGCAGATGGTGGGCCGGCAGACGGTGACGCCGGTGGATGTGGTGTGGATCGAGGGCATCGCCGACCCGGCCACGGCGGCGGCGGTGGAGAAACGGCTGGCAGAGATCGACATCGACGGCCTCATCTCCCCAGCCAGCCTGGAGGAGTACCTCACCGGGGAGGTACGCACCGCCTTTCCCACCATCCTCTCCACCGAGCGACCCGACCGGTTCTCCGCCGGGCTGCTGGAGGGCCGGGTGGGGGTGCTGGTGGACGGCCTGCCCATGGGCTGGCTGCTGCCCGCCGGGTTCAAGGAGTTCTTCCGCAGCCCCCAGGACAAGGCCCTGAGCTGGATGGCGGCCTCCGCCCTGCTGGTACTCCGGTACCTGTGCATGCTCACCACCCTCTTTCTCCCCGCCCTCTATATCGCCGCCGTCACCTTCCACCTGGAGCTGCTGCCCACCCGGCTGGCCCTGGCCATCGTGGCCGCCAAGCAGGACGTGCCCTTCACCACCATCTTTGAGGTGCTCGCCATGCTGGCCGCCTTCGAGGTCATCCAGGAGGCCGGGCTCCGGCTCCCCAGCTCCATCGGCCAGACCGTCTCCATCCTGGGCGGCCTGGTGGTGGGCTCCGCCGCCGTGGAGGCCCGCATCGTCTCCCCGGTGGTCCTCATCGTGGTGGCCGCCGCCGGCATCGCCGGCTACACCATGCCCTCCCAGGACTTCGCCGCCGCCCTGCGGCTGTGGCGCTTCGGCTTTGCCGTCCTGGCGGCGGTGGCCGGCATGTTCGGCGTGGCCATGGGGGGGCTCCTCCTCATCTGCCACCTCTCCGGCCTGGAGTCCTTCGGCGTGGCCTACCTCACCCCCTTCGCCGCCGGCGGCGCCGGACGGAGCGCCGACGCCGTCCTCCGCCGGCCCCTGCCCTTCGTCAAGCTCCGGGAGTCCGCCCTCCGCACCCCCAACCGCCGCAACCAGGGTACTTTTTCTTGAGTTCCTTTTTCTTGAAAGAAAAAGGAACCAAAAAGAACTTTGAGTCCGCTCCGGACGTGGGCGGAGAGGGAAAAGCCTGCGCCCGGTGACGGA
>CALWYC010000231.1 GCA_944385655.1 uncultured Intestinimonas sp.
CTGGGGGCCGTGTCGGTCATCTGCTCGGACAAGACGGGCACCCTGACCCAGAACAAGATGACCCCCCAGAAGATCTATGCCGATGGCTCCCTGCTGGAAGGGAGCGCCCTGGACCTGGTCAACGACGTCCAGCGCCTTCTGCTGAAGGCGGCCCTCCTGGCCAGCGATGCCACCACCGACCCGGAGACCGGCGCCGCCATCGGCGACCCCACCGAGGTGGCCCTGGTCATGCTGGGCGACCGGCTGGGCATCGACGAGACCTTCTACCGCCGGACCCATCCCCGCATCGGGGAGCTGGCCTTTGACTCCGACCGCAAGCTCATGAGCACCCTCCACGACATCGACGGCGTGCCCACCCTTTACACCAAGGGTGCCATCGACGTGCTCCTGGCCCGGTCCACCCACGTCCTCACCCGGGAGGGCAGGGCGCCCATGACGGCCGAGTGGAAGGAGCGCATCTCCCGGGTGAACATGGAGCTCTCCATGGAGGGCCTGCGGGTCCTGTCCTTCGCCTACCGGGAGCTGCCGGCAGGCCACACCCTCACCCTGGACGACGAGCAGGACTTCACCTTCATCGGCCTCATCTCCATGATCGACCCGCCCCGGCCCGAGGCCATCCAGGCCGTGGCCGACGCCAAGCGGGGCGGCATCCGCACCATCATGATCACCGGCGACCACAAGGTCACCGCCTCCGCCATCGCCAGGCAGCTGGGCATCTTCCGGGAGGGGGACGAGGCTGTCTCCGGCGTGGAGCTGGACAACATGAGCGACGCCGACCTGGACCACCGGCTGGAGAAGATCTCCGTCTACGCCCGGGTGTCCCCCGAGCACAAGATCCGCATCGTCTCCGCCTGGCAACGCAAGGGCAAGATCGTCTCCATGACCGGCGACGGCGTCAACGACGCCCCCGCCCTCAAGGCCGCCGACATCGGCGTGGCCATGGGCATCACCGGCACCGAGGTGAGCAAAGACGCCGCCTCCATGATCCTCTCCGACGACAACTTCGCCACCATCGTCAAGGCGGTGGTCAACGGTCGGGGCGTCTACACCAACATCAAAAACGCCATCAACTTCCTCCTCTCCGGCAACATGGCCGGCATCCTCTGCGTCCTCCTCACCTCCATCCTGGGTCTCTCCGTCCCCTTTGCCCCGGTGCACCTGCTGTTCATCAATCTCCTTACCGACTCCCTGCCCGCCATCGCCATCGGTGTGGAGCCGGCCACCGGCGGCCTGCTGGACCAGAAGCCCCGTGACCCCAAGGAGCCCATCCTCACCCGGGGTCTCCTGGGCAAGATCTTCGCCTACGGCGCCATCATCGCCGTGGCCGTCATGGCGGCCTACTTCATCGGCCTCCGGGACTCCGGTGCCGAGCTGGCCATGACCATGGCCTTCTCCACCCTGACCCTGGCCCGGCTCTTCCACGGCTTCAACTGCCGGGGTCTCCCCTCCATCTTCCGCATCGGCTTCACCACCAACAAGGCCAGCATCGGCGCCTTCTTTGCCGGTGTGGTGCTCCTGGCCGCCGTCCTCTTCATCCCCGGCCTCAATACCCTCTTTGAGGTGGCCCCCTTTACCATGCAGGAGATCGGCCTGGTGGTCCTGCTGGCCTTCCTGCCCACGGTGGTCATCCAGATCTACAAGGTCATCAATGACGCCGTACAGGCCTCCCGGCGGAAATGATCCTGATACGCAAAAAAGCGGAACAGACTTGCGTCTGTTCCGCTTTTTTCATGTCTCCTCCGTAGAGCGGAAGTATTTCCGCAATGAGAAGAGGCCGAACATGAGCATCAGGGCCACCACAAGCCCCGCCAGGGCCAGGCCGAGGAGCAGAAGGCCCGTGATCTGTTCCGGCAGGGCGCCGCCGGAGAGGCTGAACTGCGTCCCGTTGGGGAAGGGCCAGGTCAGAACAGCAACGGCAGTGAGAAGGAGGGTGTGGACCGTCCGCAGCCGCAAAAGGCTCCGATCCAGCTCCTCTCCCTGGGGCTGGTACCGCGCCGCCAGCCGGGCGAAGTCGGTGAAGAGTTGGAAGTGGAAGTAGATGGCCGCCACGGAGATGAGCAGGTCCATGGGCCGAAATCGTCCGTCCAGGGTCCCGCCCAGCAGGGTGAAGACCCAGTCCGCCCCCGCCCACACCCCCAGTAACACGCACAGAGGGCGCAGCAGGGCCAGGTCCCGCTCCTCCTCCTCAAGACAGCCGATGGCCGACCAAAGGAGGACATAGCACATGAAGTCGGGGAGGATATTGAGGGAACCCAGGTTGATGTCAAAGTAGAGGAAGAAGTAGGCCCAGGCGGCGTGGGACACCCCCCGGTACAGCTTCTCATGGTTTGGGATCACGGTGCATCCCCTCCTTCCACGGGCCGGAGCTCCACGATCTGTTCCTCCTGGCCGTCCACATAGGAGAGGACCATGCGGTAGTGGTCCGGCCACACCGGCGCTTCATTGGGGTCGCCGCCCAGGCCGGAGCCGCCGCCGCTTTGCAGGCCGCCGCTGTCCCGGGCGTTGCCCCAGAAGGTGCCGTCGCTGCTGCTGCCCTGACCGGAGCCGAATTCCAGGGAGGGCCCGCTGCCGTCGGCCCA
>CALWYC010000232.1 GCA_944385655.1 uncultured Intestinimonas sp.
TCGTCGTCGCCCACCAGGATGAAGAGCTCCCGGGCCCGGGTGATGGCGGTGTAGAGGACGCCCCGGGAGAGGAGCATGGGGGAGCCGTCGCTGACGGCCAGGATGACGGCCCGGTACTCGCTGCCCTGGGCCTTATGGACGGTCATGGCGTAGGCGGGCTCCAGCTCGCCCAGCATCTCGGGGCCGTACTCCACCAGCCGCCCGTCGAAGTCCACGGTGATGACCTCGCCCCGGGGGTCCAGGTCGGTGATGCGGCCGATGTCGCCGTTGAAGACCCCCATGCCCGCCGAGCGGCCCTCCCGGTCCTTCCACATGATGTCGTAGTTGTTCTTCACCTGCATGACCCGGTCCCCCTGACGGAAGAGGTAGGGCCCGAACCGCCGCTCCCCCTTGCCGGGCTGGGCGGGGTTGAGGGCCTCCTGGAGCCGCTGGTTGAGGGAGAGGGTGCCGCTGTGGTGCTTGCGGGTGGGGGAGAGGACCTGGATCTGGTCGGCGGGGATGCCCATATTCTCCGGCAGCCGGGTCTGGACCAGCTCCACGATGGTCTCCGCCGTCCGCACCGGGTCCCGGCGGCGGAGGAAGAAGAAGTCGCTCTGCCGGTTGGCGAGGTCGGGGAGCTCCCCCCGGTCCACCCGGTGGGCGTTCATGACGATGGCGCTCTCGGCGGCCTGCCGGAAGATCTCGGTGAGGCGGACGGTGGGCACCTTGCCGCTGCGGATGAGGTCGGAGAGGAGGTTCCCCGGCCCCACGGAGGGGAGCTGGTCGGGGTCGCCCACCAGGATGAGGCGGCAGTCGTTCCGGAGGGCGGCCAGGAGGGCCCGCATGAGGGGCACGTCCACCATGGAGGTCTCGTCCACGATGACGGCGTCGGCGGAGAGGGGCTCGTCCTCGTCGTGGGCGAAGATGAGCTGCCCGGTATGCTGGTCGAACTGGGTCTCCAGCAGCCGGTGGATGGTGGCGGCCTCGGTGCCGCAGGCCTCGCCCAACCGCTTGGCGGCCCGGCCGGTGGGAGCGGCCAGGGCGGTCTCCAGCCCCAGGGCGTCGAAGAGGGCCAGCACGCCCCGGAGGCAGGTGGTCTTGCCGGTGCCGGGTCCGCCGGTGAGCAGCATCACCTGCCGCTCCGCCGCCATGGCCACGGCCTCCCGCTGCTGGGGGGCGTAGGTGATGCCCTGGTCGGCCTGGATGGTTTCCAGCAGCCGGTCCAGGTGGGCGGGGGGCAGCAGCTCCCGGGTGCACATCTCCTCCAGCCGCCAGGCCACGTATTCCTCCGCCTCCTGGATGGAGGAGAGATAGCAGGCGTCCTCCCCGGCCACCTCCTCCCGGGTGAGGAGCCCCTGGTGCTCCAGGGAGTCCAGGGCCTCGGTGAGCCCGGCGCCCTCCACCCCGATGAGCTGCCCCGTGGCCCAGAGCAGCTTCTGGACGGGGAGGAAGGTGTGGCCGTTATTGAGGTTGTGGGTGAGCTCGAAGAGGATGCCGGCCTCCAGCCGCTGGGGGTCCTCCCCGTCCAGGCCGATGGCCAGGGCCAGCTCGTCGGCGGTGGAGAAGGGCACCCCCAGCTCCTCGTCCACCAGCAGGTAGGGGTTGTCCCGGATCACGTCCAGGGCCAGGTCGCCGTAGCGGCGGTAGAGGGGCATGCCCAGCTGGAGGGGCAGGCCGTGCTCCCCCAGAAAGTCCAGCAGCCGCCGCATGCCCATCTGGAGCCGGAAGGCCTCCCCGATCTGGAGGGCCCGCTTGCGGGTGATGCCCTTGATCTTGGTGAGGTACTCGGGGTGCTCCTCCAGGACGGTGAAGGTGTCGGAGCCGAACTCCTCCACCAGCCGCCGGGCGGTGGCGGCGCCCACCCCCTTGATGGCGCCGGAGGAGAGGTATTCAAAGATGGCCTTCTCCCCCACGGGGATGCGCCGCTCCACGATCTCGGCCTTGAACTGCTCGCCGTAGGAGGAGTGGCGGCCCCAGGTACCCTGGACGGCCAGGCCCTCGCCGGGGGCGGCGCCGGGCATGCAGCCCACCACCGTCACCGGCTCGCCGTCCCCCACGCTGAGGCGGAGGACGGTGTAGCCATTTTCCTCGTTGCGGAAGATGACGGACTCCACCGTCCCCTCCATCAGGGTGAGCTCTTTGGTCGCCTCCACGTGCATCCTACTTCCTTCCAGTCGAGATGAGACCTCACAGCAGGTCCAGGTAATCGGTGAGCCGCTCCATGGGGCAGAGGAGCACTTCGGGCAGGCTGTTGGCCAGGGCGGCGGCCACGGCCCTGCCCTTCGGGTCCAGGCCGGCGTCGGCGATGAGCACGGCGTAGCGCCGTGTCCCTCCCAGCCGCAGCCACAAGAGCTCCTTCACGGTCTGCTCCAGGCCGGAGCCGTCCCCCCGGGCGGCCACCACGGCGCAGGCGCCGGGCTGGTCCCCGGCCTGGGCGAACATGGCCCGGCGGCAGAGGAGCCACAGGGCGGAAAAGAGGCCGAACACGGCCAGCAGGGCCAAAATGATCTCCAAAGCGGCGTACAGCAAAACGATCCACCTCCGCGCCATCCTATGCGCGGAGGTGGGAAAAGGTCAAAAGATCGAGGTGAA
>CALWYC010000233.1 GCA_944385655.1 uncultured Intestinimonas sp.
CCCCCGTGCTGCTGGAGCCCATCGGCGAGCTGAAGGTCACCATCCCCGACAGCTACATGGGCGACATCATCGGCGATCTGAACAAGCGCCGGGGCCGCGTCATGGGCATGACCCCCACCGGCGACGGCGACCAGGTGGTGGAGGCCGAGGTCCCCATGGCGGAGATGATGAGCTACGCCATCGACCTGCGCTCCATGAGCCAGTCCCGGGGCTCCTTCACCTTCCACTTCGTCCGCTACGAGGAGTGCCCCCCCGCTGCCCAGGAGAAAGCCATTGCGGAAGCGAAGGCTTTGGCCGAGGCGGAGTAACCAAGCGAACAGCGAGCCCCCGGCTTTTGCCGGGGGTTCGGTATACAGAAGATCCTTCAATATCCGAGGCAGGAAGCCTAGCTATTGCCCCGAATGCGGGGAGCCGCTGGATCTGTAAAGGCCAGACCCCGGCCCAACGCTCTCCGGTGAAAAACAGCGTACGCCCGGATTCAAGCAGAATCCGGGCGCACGCTGTTTTCCTTTCAGCCGCATAAAAAGAGCCGGCTGTCACTCCATGTCCACGCTGATGTGGTCGGTGCCATGGGCCTCAAACTCCCCCATGTACTCCTCCATCCGCTCCATGACCTCGTCGTAGTTCTCCGCCGTGGCCTGGTCGGCGTCCAGGTCCCGCAGGGCCAGCTCCTCCGCCAGGATCTCGAAGAAGGTGACGTCCTCGTAGGCCATGATGGCCTCGTGGATGCCGCCCTCGGCAAAGGCCCGGGAAGGGATGATCTCCCCGTTGTACAGTTCGATCAGAGGCGCCATGCCGTGGTCCAGGCAGTGGGAAAACACCAGACTCTCCACCTTGTCATACTCCCGGATCCGGTCGTCGCCCCGGGTGGAATTGAGGACCCAGTTGCCGATGTACACCAGATCCAGCAGACGGCGGTATTGCTTCTCCGTCAGACGCAGCTCCATAACGAACCTCCTCTCATCATTGGGCAGTTCACAGTATACCAGATTGCCGGAGAAAATTCCACAGAAAAACCAGGGCAAAAAGACCAAAATTTTACTTGTGATTGCTGAAAAAGCATAGTACAATAATAAAGTTACAGACCATGGGCCGCCCTGCGGCGGAAGGAGGAGGGGAACCCTTGAACCAGCAGCCCATCGGCGTCTTTGACTCCGGTCTGGGGGGCCTGACCGCGGTGCGCCAGCTGCGGCGGATCATGCCCTCTGAGAACATTATATACTTTGGGGACACCTCCCGTGTCCCCTACGGCAACCGCAGCCGGGAGACGATCCTCAAGTACGCCCGCCAGGACATGCGCTTTCTCCGGAGCTTTGATCTCAAGGCGGTGGTCATCGCCTGCGGCACGGTGAGCAGCAACTGCCTGGAGCAGCTCCAGGCGGAAAACGACATCCCCGTCATCGGCGTGGTGGCCCCGGCGGTCCAGCGGGCCGCCGCCCTCACCCGCAGCGGCCGGGTGGGGCTGGTGGCCACTCGGGCCTCCGTCCGCAGCGGCGCCTACGAGCGGGCCTTCCGCACCCTGGCTCCCGCGGTCCGGCTCTTCAGCAGGGCCTGTCCCCTCTTCGTCCCCCTGGTGGAGGAGGGCCGCTGCCGCCCCGGCGACGCCGTCATCGAGCAGGTGGCGGAGGAGTACCTGTCGGAGCTGAAGGCCCGGGAGATCGACACCCTAGTCCTGGGCTGCACCCACTACCCCCTCCTGGCGGAGGTCATCGGCCAGGTCATGGGGCCGGAGGTGGCCCTGGTGGACGTGGGGGCGGAGTCCGCCCGGGCGGCCCGGACGCTGCTGACGGAGCGGGACGCCCTGGCGGAGCGGCCGGAGGGCGCCGCCAGCTTCTACACCAGCGACCGGGCGGAGGATTTTGAGCGGCTGGCCTCCCTGTTCCTCCGGGAGGATGTCACCAACCAGACCCGGGAGATTGACATTTCCCACTATTGAGAATATGGCAGAGAAAAAAGTCATTATTTTTTTGAAGAGCCATCAGCACTACGAGGGGACGGAGCCCGAGGATCTGGAGCTCATTTCCGAGGGGCTGATGGATACCGCCGAGGACGGCACGGTGACGCTGACCTACGACGAGACGGAGCTCACTGGCCTGGAGGGCACCCGAACCACTTTCACCGTCCGGGACGACACAGTGACGCTGTGCCGCACCGGCCAGGTAAACTCCCAGATGGTGTTCCAGAGGGGCCGGCAGCACAGCTCCCTCTACGAGACCCCCTGGGGCACCATGACCGTGGACATCGCCACCTCCCAGCTGGCCAACCGGCTGGGGGACCGGGGCGGTATCCTGGATATCCGCTACTCCATCTCTGTGGAGCACCGGGTGGCGGGCCGAAACCAGTTCAAAATTCGTGTACGAGAGATAGGAAGGCAGACGATATGATCCATATGATCCAGCGGGCCAAGGACCAGGTCCTGGCCCTCACCAACGCCGCCTACGCGGCCGCTGCAGCCGCCGGTCAGCTGCCCGGCGGCGTCCAGGTCCGCGCCAACGTGGAGATCCCCAAGGACCCGGCCAACGGCGACTACACCACCACCTTCGCCCTGGCCGCCGCCAAGGCCA
>CALWYC010000234.1 GCA_944385655.1 uncultured Intestinimonas sp.
CCGCTCCCCCGCTCGGTCTCGTCCAGATCCTCCACGGGCACCGGATTGACCTGGACCACGGGGACCACCGCCAGCTGGGCGATGCGGTCGGCGGGGGAAATGGTGTAGGAGGTGCGGGAGAGGTTGGTGAGTCCCACCTGGATCTCCCCCCGGTAGTCGCTGTCGATGACCCCCACCCCGTTGGAGAGGGCGATGCCGTGCCTGACGCCCAGGCCGGAGCGGGCAAAGACCAGGGCCACATACTCCGGCGAGGGGAGGGCGATGGCGATGCCGGTGGGGATGCGCACCAGCTCGCCGGGGGCGATGGTGACCGGCTCGTCCAGGCAGGCGTGCAGGTCCATGGCGGCGGCGCCGGCGCTGGCGTAAAAGGGATAGGGGATCTCCCCGCCGATCTTGGGGGAGACCGCCTTGATTTTCAGGTCCATAGATACCTCCAGGGGAAGGGGTCACTCCACGTCGCGGTAGTAGAGGCCCCGGGTGATGTCGTCCAGGGAGGGGCGCTCCTGGCCCAGATACTGCCGGGCGATGTGGAGGCACTCCTGGGCGCTCTCGGTGGTGAAGCTCAGGCGGGCGGCCCAGGCCCCCACCCGGCGGTAGTCGTTGGCCTTGTCGGCCAGGTAGAGCCGCTTGGCGTTGAAGATCTCACTGCGGCAGCCGGGGGCCCGGAGCACCGGGAAGCGCTCCCCCTTCCGGTCCACCAGCAGGCGGTTTTGGCCCTCGCAGGACCGCCTGCAGCCGCCGTCCCGGTTTTTGAGGATGCAGTTTTCGGTGATCATCAGGGGCAGCCGGCCGTAGACCAGGACCTCCAGGTCGATGAGCTTGGAGAGGTCCCGGATCTGGGCCAGCTTGAGCTCGAAGGAGGCGGTGCAGGAGGCGAAGCCCATCCGCTTGAGCTCCTTGATGGCCTGGGAGTTGAAGACGGGCAGCCCAAAGTCCCCCCGGAGGGCGAAGCCCTGGTCCCGGGCGGGGGCGATGAGGTCCAGCGTGCCCACCAGGGCGTCGGTGACCCCCTGGCTCCGGGCGGCGGAGAGCTGCTGGTCCAGCGCCTCCCGCTCCCGGTCCCAGCAGATCCGGGGCAGGGTCACCCCCACCCGGACCCCGGCGGCCAGGGCGGTCCCGGCGGCCTCGGGGTGGGCGGCGAGCTCCTCCGCCGGGAGATAGACCAGGGCGGGTTTCAGATCGCACAGGGCCGGGGTGAGCTGCCCGGCGGAGCGGAGAGACAGGGTGAGGGCGGGGGGCTCTTTGCGGTTTTCGTACCGGACCCCGGCGTGGAAGGGCCCCACGTTGGGGGCGGCGGGGGCGGCCCCCCGCTGGCGGGTGAGCTCCTCCAGCACCTGGCGGCGCAGGGCGTTGAGGGCGGCCACCGGCACGGAGAGGCCGGGCTCCACCAGGGCCCGGACCCTGGCGCAGCGGTAGGGGGTGCCGCCGGTGCGGGCGAGCTGCTTTTCCACCGCCTCGGCGGTGAGGGGCTTGGTGCGGGCGCTCTCGGGGACGGGGCCGGAGGCGGTGACCACCCGGCCGTCCACATCCTGGACCCCCACCTGGACCGGCTCGCCGGGGCGGACCATGGCGTAGAGGATCACGTCCACCCGCTGGAGCTCGCCGCTCTGGTACTGGCTCCGGGCCTGGGCGAAGAGCTCCCGGGGCTCCGGGGCCTCCTCCCGGACGCCGAACATGGCGGGGCCCTTCTTGTCCTGATAGTAGCCGTCGGTGAAGCCCTGGCGGGAGAAGGCGGCCTCCAGGTCCCGGAGCTCCTGGTCGGTGGGCTCCCGGTCCTCTTTAATGGCCCGGGCGTACACGCCGGTGACCACCGAGACGTATTCCGGCCGCTTCATGCGCCCCTCGATCTTCAGGCACTTGACCCCCAGCTTCTTGAGGTCCTGGAGGTAGCCGGCCAGGGACATGTCCTTGAGGGAGAGCGGGTTGCCGTCGGCCTTCTTGCCCCAGCCGTATTTGAGGCGGCAGGGCTGGGCGCACAGGCCCCGGTTGCCCGACCGGCCGCCGATGACGGAGGAGAAGTAGCACTGGCCGGAGTAGCACATGCACAGGGCGCCGTGGACGAAGGTCTCGATCTCGATGGGGGAGTTGAGGCAGATGTGCTCGATGGCGTCCCGGGAGAGCTCCCGGGAGAGGACCACCCGGGACATGCCCAGCTCGGCGCAGCGGCGCACACCGTCCAGGGAGTGGACGGTGAGCTGGGTGGAGCCGTGGACGGCCAGGCCGGGGGCGGCCTGCCGGAGCATCCGCAGGATGCCCAGATCCTGGATGAGGACGGCGTCCACCCCCACCTCGGCGGCCTGGGCGGCCACCTGGGCGGCGGCGGGGAGCTCCCGGTCGGTGACCAGGGTGTTGAGGGTCAGGTAGACCTTGGCCCCCCGGACGTGGCAGTAAGAAACCGCCGAGGCCAGCTCCTCCAGGGAGAAGTTCTTGGCGTTGCGGCGGGCGTTGAAGTCCCCGTAGCCCAGGTAGACGGCGTCGGCGCCGGCCTGGATGGCGGCGGTGACGGCCTC
>CALWYC010000235.1 GCA_944385655.1 uncultured Intestinimonas sp.
AAAGCCCAGGTTCTGGTTGATGTTCTCCCGGTTGTAGAACCAGGCGTAGCAGGGGTGGGCGCCGGTGACGGTGTAGCCCTGGCTGCGGAAGTACCAGGGATAGGAGTTGGTGGCGGACCGGAAGGAGCCCAGATCGGCAAAGCCCGTGAGGAAGCACCGCTCCGAGTCCACGGTACCGCCGGCGAAGATGTTGGTGATGAGGTCGCCGGTGATGCTCTCGGCCTCCAGGGCGTGGTAGTCGGCGTACACCTTGGGGTCCAGGGTGGGGGTGCCGTACTTGGAGAAGTCGTCGTAGGACTCCAGCATGAGGGAGATCACCGACACCTTCTTGTCCTCGGGGATGTCGGCGTCGGTGTAGGCGGACAGGATGGTCTCGGCCCGGTCGGCGTCGTAGTCCTCCGGCGGGGCGTCGGAGGCCGATTTCACGCTGTAGAGGAAGGGGTAGACGAAGCCCTTGGACACGTAGACCTGGGTGGCCGACCACTGGTTGATGAGGTCGTTGTTGACGGTGCGGCTGTTGTAGACGCTGTCGCTCTGGGTCATGTCCCACACGGGGAGGGCGCAGAGGACGGCCAGGGCGAAGCCGAAGAGCCGCAGCCGGGCCCGGGGGCGGCCCCGGACGCAGAAGAGGAGAAAGACCAGGCCCACCACCAGCGCCGCCAGGGCCAGGACCATGGTCTTGGTGAGGAAGAGCTGGTACTTCCCCGCCATGTTGCCGGCCTCCTTGAGAAGGAGCAGGTCCTCGAACATGAGGGGGTCGTTGCGGAACTGGAGCTTGAACCAGCTGCCCATGGTGAGGCCCAGGGTGAGGGCGGCGGTGAGGGCGTAGGAGAGCCAGGCCCGGCCCAGGAGAAAGTAGAGCAGGAAGTAGAGGAGGACCACCGGGGCCAGGTTCAGAAAGGCGATGAGGGGGTTCTGGAAGTAGCTCAAAAGCATGGCCTTCTGGTCGATGACGGCGGCGAAGACCAGGCTCACAAGGCCGATGCCCAGAGCGGCGCACAGGCCCCAGAAGAGGTTCCAGACCCAGAAGAGGGCCGTTTTCCACACCGGCCACTGGGGGTCGGCGTGGCGCTGGAAGAGGGGGATTTTTTTCATAATAGATTCCTTTTTCATCTGTGGGAGGGGGAACGAACGAGCCTTCCCCTGGGGGAAGGTGGCCCGAAGGGCCGGATGAGGGGGAGCCTTGCGGTGTGCTTTACGCTGCTGATCGAAAGACTGCCTCTCTTTGCGTGGGGCGCGACGACTCGGCGCGCCACGGCACCACGCCTCTCTCCCGTCATTCTGAGCCGGAGGCGAAGAATCCGCATCTCCCGTCCCCGGACGTTTCCAAAAAGGACGGGGAAACGGATCCTTCGGCCTGCGGCCTCAGGATGACGAACTTGGGAAGTGGCACCGTGGGGCGCGGCTTCCCAGACGCGCCCCCACCAAGCCTTCCCCTGGGGGTCTGACTGTCCGGTGGACAGTCAGAAGAAATGACTTCTTCCTTCGCCCGTGGTGGCATTTGCGGAGCAAATGACGGATGAGGGGGCGTCTGGGGGACGGGAGTTACGGATTTTTCGGCCTTTGGGGCCTCAGAATGACGGAAAAGAGGCGTGGTCCTGTCCTGTTCACCCCCTCAGTCACCTTCGGTGACAGCTCCCCCGTCAAGGGGGAGCTATGCTGGTGGGCCCGCCGGAGGCCGTTCCTCCCTTAGAACAGAGATAAATGTGCAGCGTGGTTTGGCGCGCCGGGGTCGTCGCGCCCCACACAAAGGGAATACCATGCTGTCATCCGCCCGCAGACCTTCCCCCCTCAGGGGGGAAGGTGGCTGGCCGGAGGCCAGACGGATGAGGGGGCGTTAAGTGTTCCCACAAGGAACGGTCAAAACCCATTTCTTTTTCCCTGCTGGAAAAAGAACGGTTTTTGGAATCCAAAGAAAAAGGGGCTCCCGAGCGGGTTAGGTGATTCCAAATAGTTATCCGGCGGCCCGTCTTTACGCCCCGTTGAGGACCGGCACCGTCCACAGGAGACTCCGCCGGCGGAACAGGGAAAACTTGTGGTCCTATCCCACATTTTTTCGCCGCCTGCGTAGGTGGGTGTCGGGACGTGGTGGCGCTGCCTGGTTTTCCTTCTATTGTGGGGCGCGGCTTCCCAGACGCGCCCCGGGTGCTGCGCTGTTTGTGGGGCGCGACGACCTCGGCGCGCCAAACCACGCCGCAAAGCTGGGGTAGGGGCGGATATAATCCGCCCCTACGACCGGCCGCGGTGGGCAATTCCTTAAAACGCCACGCGCTCGGCAATATAGTCCTTCAGCTGATCGATCGGGATTCTGACCTGCTCCATGGTGTCGCGGTCGCGGACGGTGACGCAGTTGTCAGCGGGAGTCTTGTCGTCGCCCACGGTCTGGAAGTCCACGGTGATGCAGTAGGGGGTGCCGATCTCGTCCTCCCGGCGGTAGCGCTTGCCGATGGAGCCGGCGTCGTCGTAGTCCACCATGAAGTACTTGGAGAGCTCGGCCTGGATCTC
>CALWYC010000236.1 GCA_944385655.1 uncultured Intestinimonas sp.
CCGGTGGGGTAGTGCTTCTGATAGAAGCAGTGGGCCGCCCAGGCCTGCTCGTCCTGGAGCAGCTCGTCCCAGGTCTGTGCTACGGCGTAGGGGATGTCGGCCTCCTTGAAGGCCTGGCACCACTCGTCCAGGGTGCGGGTGGCCACCTGGGCCACCAGCAGATCGTAGAACTCGTGGAGGTTGGCCTGGAGATTGGCCTGGGGGAAGTAGCGGGGATCGCCCACCAGGTCGGGCCGGCCCAGGGCGGTGACGAAGCGGTCGTACATGGCGTTGTAGGCGGGGGCGGCAAACTGGATCCAGCGGCCGTCCTTGGTCTTGTGCACCACGGTGAAGGGGTTGGCGATGTCCTTGCGGGACATGGGGTAGCGGGCGGCGGGCTTTCCGTACTGGGCGCTCTGGAGCATGACGGAGACGGCCCAGATGGCGCTGTGGAAGAGGCTCACGGAGACCTTATCGCCCCGGCCGGTCTCTCTGGCCCGGTAGAGGGCGGCCAGGATGCCGTTGGCCAGGTAGAGGCCCACGGGATGGTCGCCGAAGCCGGGGATGGTGAGCATGGGGGTGGAGTCCTTGTCCATGAGGGTGCCCAGGATGCCGCCCCGGGCGGCAAAGGCGGTGAAGTCGAAGCCGGGCAGGTCCTTGTCGGGGCCCTCCTCGCCGTAGCCGGTGACGTAGCCCATGACCAGCTTGGGATACTTGACCTTCAGGGTCTCGTAGTCCAGGCCGGACTTCACCAGGGACTTGTGGCGGATGTTGGTGATGAAGACGTCGGCCTGGGCGATGAGCTTCTCCAGAGCCTCCCGGCCCTCGGGGGACTTGGTGTTGAGGCAGATGCCCTCCTTGTTGGCGTTGTCCAGGTCGAAGCTGATGTTCTCATAGTCGCCGGTGGGCCGGCCCTCGTTGATGGCGGTGTAGCGCAGGGGATCGCCGCCGGGGGCCTCCACCTTCACGACCTGGGCACCCAGGTCGGCCAGATAACGGGCACAGGAAGGAGCGGCGATGAAGGTGGCCAGCTCCACTACTTTGACGCCCTCCAGGGGGCGCTTGACAGTCTCCATAATATCCTCCTTTTTGGATAACTGGTCAGACCAGTTTAGGTTTAAGGGGTGCCCCGCCCGAAGGCGGGGCACAGAAAATATTACATAATCCAGAATCACACCACTGCTGTCAACAACTCCATTCCAAGAGACAGCCAGCAAAGTAGGATACCATTAATGATCGATCCAACATAAAAAGATCCAGTCTTGTTATAGAAGTATGTCTGAATCTTACTCGTATAGATGTAACAATATATATTGGTAAATAGCGCGTTAACGGCTCTGCTCTTTGCTGCGCTATTTACAGGAGAGATCCCGGTGCTGAATACGCCAACATACAAATTCCCAAGGTATATGGCCGAGCCGAGCATGCTTGCAGCCAGAATCAAGAATGTAAATGTCCACTTTGGTAACCCTTTAATACGGAATCCCAGGGTCTGTGCGTATCCAGCAACCAGATTAAAGAATAGATATGGCACAAGGTAAATAAGAAATTGACCAATTCTCTCATTGGACATGGCGACATGATGGATACGCCAGAAACGGGGTTCTCCTCCAAACTGCTGTGTACACAACATGATGACTGCATAAAGCACCGCAAATACAACAGCACCGAGGATTAGAGCCTTCCCAAAACCCTTCGCACCAGTGTAAAGGTGCATTTTCATCCGGTTCCGATCAATATTTTTATCAAACATGAACCTCAGTACAAGAATAACAAGGGTAATCGTGGCGTTGCATGCAAACCAGAAAATGAATCCGTTTGTTCTTCCGGCCCGCATGAAAGGAATATTTGCATCAATCCATGTTTGACCTTCAAATATGGCCCAATTTGCGATTAGGGCGGACAGTATTGCAGGTAGGAAAAAGAAGAACCAAAAAGGAAGATTTGCTGTTCCTGCCGGTTCCGGTGCGGTGCCTTTCAGCGACGCAAAGAATTTGCGGTCCAACAGCCAGGAACCGAGAGGGAGAATAAGCATGATAAAGCCGATCAGGGCGACTACTGCTCCGAAGCTTTTCCACAAATAAATTAAATCACTGTTCTCCAATGTGGTATTTGTAGGAAGTACTGTAGTAAAGAAATCCATTACACTTTCGATGGACCAAGGGACCATAAAAGCAAGAGTATGACCATAAAAGCCGCTATAAAAAATCATTTTATGGCCGTTTACAGTGTCATACCATGCGTTGAACTCATAAGTATCCTTTGAGTCTTGACCAATTAGTGCGTTCACACTCGCCTTGGCGTTTAAATATTCAGCACCGTTTGTACCTGTGGCAGTGCTAGTAGCGGGGTCCTCCTTGGGCAGAGA
Organism: uncultured Intestinimonas sp.; assembly: GCA_944385655.1. GTDB lineage: Bacteria > Bacillota > Clostridia > Oscillospirales > Oscillospiraceae > Intestinimonas. Next base: position 2,348 of record CALWYC010000236.1, read on the forward strand.
GGTGAGATCGAAGCTACCCACTCCGAAGCCCACATCTACTTCCATGTCCGGCGTTGCCCCTAGAACGGCACCAAGTCCATACATCGCCTTAATCCCGCTGGTGTTGATACCACTCTGGTAGATTCCCATGATACGTCCTGTACCAGCGGAATGACCCAGCAAGCCTGTATTATCCGCATCTACATAATCCAGGGAGATTAGATGCTGATATGCGACAGTGCCGCCGTCACTGCCATCTGAACCTTTCACCGTTTCGGAGCGGGAGACCTGGTAAGGATCAAATGTGATTACAACATATCCCCGTCGTGCAAGTTCCAGACAGATATTTTCCATTACCTCCAAGTTTCCGGTTCCACCGGTAGAACACAAGATACCTGGTCTTTTGTCTTCAGAAGACGCATCTTGGGGGATGAAGATTTCTGCATGAACGACGCCATCAGAACCTTCGAGATAGAGATTATTTCTTTGGATGGTTCCAAACGCACTTAAGGTAAAATTCGTTAAAAGCATACCGAGGAAAAGCATAAGCAACGCCACACAGGCCACTACGCGTCTGCGGTTTTGTAAAATCTTTTGCATTATGGTCCTCCTTCTCTAACGAAACGGCAGTCTTTTCTTCTGTTTTATATAGCGACTTCCTTAAACGCCTCCAGCATGGTTCTCGCCTGTTCAAAGTCCTCCATCTGGCGGTCTACCTCCACCAGGGCCACGGGG
>CALWYC010000237.1 GCA_944385655.1 uncultured Intestinimonas sp.
TGGGGTTGGCGATGGCGCTGAAAAAGAACTGCTCCCACTCGCTGTCGCTGAACTGGTAGCCGTTCAGGGCCTCCAGCTGGCGGCGCAGGTTGGCAATGAGGTCGGCTTCCTGGTGGATCTGCAGATACTCATAGCCCTGCTGGGTGAGCAGAGAAATAAACTCCCGCTCCAGCGCCGCCTCGCTCTGGTAGCTGTCCGAGCGGTTTTTCACCGGCTCATAGGAGGTGACCACGGTGTTTTCCGTTGTGGCGGCGATGATGTTGTAGTGATTCATTTTGCAGTTTCCTTATTGCAAATGTAAAACTTTCAAATAATTTTTCTCTATAATAGTTTTATACATTTTTTCTAGATTTTTTTGAGCTTTTGGCAGTTCTAATTTTTCAGCGTATACTATAGATTCCTTGCTAGAGATATGTCGATCTAAGATTCTCTTATACTGCTTATACATACCTTCAAGGTATTCTAAATATAGCAATGAAAAATCACACATATATATAAGTTTTTTGCTTCTACTGCTAAGCTTTAGTGTTCTTACCTCTTGCCGTATGGTAACTATCTCAAAATAATTTTTTCGAAAATAGTCATCAAAAGATTGCCCCTGATCTATAATCCATACTTTATCTCCTGTTAGGGCAGTTGTATTGTTTGTAATGGGGATAATATCAAAGAAAAAATCTACTTGGCCATATATTACGCTACTTCTATAACTTTTTTGAAACTTTTTGTAGTGAGAAATCAGGTCATATATGTATACAATAGCTTTTTTGCGATATTGTAAATAAGCTTTATATCCTACATACATGGAGATGCCAGAAATTATCATTGCAAGACAACTTATTACTGCCTCTGCGTCAACATTGATCAATATTTTAACCTCCTCATAGAAACTTCAAGTACTTTAACTAAGTCTCAACAACTTTTAAAGTTTCTCTTTGGTTTGGCGATTAACTTTTTTCCTTAAAAGTCAGCAGCTTGTCCCGGTAGTATTCGTACTGCTTGCGGCGGGCCTCGATCTCGGCGGGCAGGCCGCTGGTCAGGTCGTTGCAGAGAGCGTCAAAGCGATCCAGTATAGCAACGATACGAAGCTGTTCTTCAATGGGTGGAAGAAAAATTTGCATGTTCCCCAAAGATGCCAGCCCTATCGTTCTCTGCGCAGCTCCTTTTGCTGCTTTGTCAGCTTGCTTATAAAATGTTGTGCTTTGCATTGCATGATACATATAGCGAGGAATGATCTTCTCCTTATTCGGGCGAAGAATGGCAATATGGCGTTGAAACACGAACTCAGTATCTTCTGCAATATACACAGGCGTACCAAACGAACCTACTACGGTATATAAAATATCTCCTTTTTGGGCTTTTCGTTTATCTGCCAACTTGTTGTAGTATTCACGAGGGACATACATCACATTGCTGAAGTCAATTTTTTTATTTTCTGTAATATTTGATATAGTAATAAACGGAACACCAAAATCAGATTTAGGAGGGGGCATGTGGTCTCCATCCGCAATGGAAAGGCATGCATCTTTTAATGCACATAATTTTGTGACATTTTCATGTGTCAGCAACTCATCCCGATAATACTCATATTGCTTTTTTCTTGCGGTGAGTTCTGCGGTGAGTTCTGCGGTGAGTTCTGCGGTGAGTTCTGAGAACTGATCCAGAATCCGCACAATTTCCCGCTGGACTTCCAGTGGAGGAATAGGAACAACAAGTTCTTTAATTGCAGGAACGCTGGAATGAACTACTTTGCTCTTGACTTTACCCTTGCTTTTTTGCTTTTGGGCCTCTGTAGTGGACAACGCATAACTCAAATATTTGGGGTCTTGATTATGACGCAATACTACAATATCGCCACCGGCTAAACAGCGCTCCTTGCCGATGTATGCGGAACATTTTGCAATATCTTCGACGCTTTCACCTGTAATGGCAAAAAGAATATCTCCATGTTCAAAATATTTCTTACTTGTAATTGCAGATTCATCTGTGTGTGATACACAGGTATCGAACCAGACGCCATATGTCGTATATATCTCACCATACCGCACACAGGGAGTTCCGGTTCCAGCTATTTGTTCTCTCTTGATTCCACTGCCACGGAAAATGTCAACAGCTATTTCACCGATTGTTTTATATTCTACTCCATTTGGGCAAAGCCTTTGGACAAGTTCCTCTAATCCGCTCATTTTCTACCATCCTCTTTTTGAATGACCAGTTCTCTGGCGTCCCAACTATGATGCCAGAAGTTATTATCTTTTGGTATGACTTTATAACTCTGGCCAGCCAAGTTCCAAATGTATATGGCCGAAAACCCCAGAAGGTAGACATATGAAAACCGGCGGGGATTACCGTTTCCTTTCACCATCTTTTCAAGTAGAACAGGCATCCAAGAACTGGGCTCATACTGCCAAGTAAACCAATAATAGTGAACAAATAAATCATATTCGCTCATCTCTACATAGTGCCCCTGATTCAGTTTCTGAACCTTACCACGATAAGCTTGAAAGAGGTGAAAAGCAGGGCTCGTTTCAAATCTACTTGGACAAAATGATTTCGCTGGCCATAACTGCTCCCCACCGGTATACTCGATTCCGAGTTGTCTGAGTCGGTCAATACTACGCGCTTTCTTCTCGCTTTCATCCATGAAATTTGTTATGGTCCAAAGCCGGTCGGCTTCTCGGTCCTTTGATGACCCGGCAGAAGTAACTTCAATTCCGATATCATGTTGCGTATCTCTCAAGTCTGGTTTATCAGCAATCTCTAAAGTTCCATACCTATTTGGGAATAACTTTTCTAAAATAACTTTTGCGAGGCATTCCTCATATTTTAGCTTTGTATGGGCGGGAAGCGGTTGATTTCTATCAATTTTCATCTTCTATCTCCGCAATGATCTTATCAATCTCCGCTCGCAGCACTTCCTCCCGGGCCACGATCTGGGCAATCTCGGCGTTGAGCTGCACAATATCAATCTTCTCACGGGTGTCCTCGGCCTCCACATAGGTGGAAACGGAGAGGTTATACTCCTGCCCGGCGATCTCCTCGTAACTGGCCAGATGGGAGAAGTGGGCCTCCTCGGTGCGGTTTGCAAAGGTATCCACAATGCGGTCGATGTTTTCCGGCGTCAGCTTATTGTTGTTGGTC
>CALWYC010000238.1 GCA_944385655.1 uncultured Intestinimonas sp.
TTCGAGGTGTCCCGCCGGACCATCCAGCGGGACATTGAGTCCCTGTGTCGGGCGGGTATCCCCATCGCTACCGCCCAGGGGTCGGGGGGCGGCATCTCCATCCTGGAGGGCTACCGGGTGGACCGGACGGTGCTCACCGGTCCGGAGATGGGGTCCATCCTGGCGGGACTCAGGAGTTTGGACAGCGTCAGCGGCACCCGGCGCTACGCCCAGCTGATGGAGAAGCTGTCCGCCGGGACGGGCGGGCTGGTGCCCGGCGGCGCTCACATGCTCATCGACCTCTCCTCCTGGTACAAGACCAGCCTGCCGCCGAAAATCGAGCGCATCCAGGGAGCCATTGAGCAGCACCGCACCATTTGTTTTACCTACTTCTCCCCCAAGGGGGAGTCGGTGCGCACCGTGGAGCCCTGCTACCTGGTGTTCCACTGGTCCACCTGGTATGTGTGGGGCTGGTGCCGGAGTCGTGAAGCCTTCCGCCTGTTCAAACTCAACCGCATGACGGAGCTTGTCACCGGCGAATCCTTTGCACCGCGTCCTGCTCCCCTGCCTGACCTGGAGCCGGAGCGGGTCTTTCCGGTGAACTACCAGGTCACCGTCCTCTTTGAGCCATCCTGCCGCTGGCGGCTGGTGGAGGAGTACGGGGCGGACCGCTTCACCGTAGAGCCGGACGGCAGGCTGCACTTTACCGGCGGCTTTCCCGACGCGGACAGCGTGCTCAGCTGGGTGCTCACCTTCGGGGACAGGGCGGAGCTGCTGGAACCGCAGGAGCTCCGGGAGCAGTTGGGAAAACTGACCGAAACACTGGCACTCCGTTACAGGAGGGATTGATATGGCCTCCCATCCGGATTTTGTGGACTATGTGGCTGAACAGCTGCGGGAGGCGGGCACCATCCGCAGCCGGAAGATGTTCGGGGAGTACGGCCTCTACTGCGACGATGTGTTCTTCGCCGTCATCTGTGACGACCAGCTTTTCGTCAAAGTCACCCCGGCGGGGGAGGGGGCCTTTCCCAACCTGCCCAAGGCCCCGCCCTATGAGGGGGCCAGGGACTATATCTGGGTAGAGGATGTGGGCGACCGGGACACTATGACCACCCTCACCCGCCTCACCTGCCTGTCCCTCCAGTCCCAGCCCAAGAAAAGGAGAACATGACAATGGCCTTTGACTACAAGAAAGAGTACAAGGAATTCTATCTGCCCTCCAAAACGCCGGGCATCGTCACCGTGCCCGCCATGAATTTCCTGGCCGTGCGGGGCCGGGGCGACCCCAACGAGGAGGGCGGCGCCTACAAGCAGGCCCTGGAACTGCTCTATGGGGTGGCGTTCACCATCAAAATGAGCAGGCTGGGCAAGCACAGGCTGGATGGCTACTTCGACTATGTGGTGCCGCCCCTGGAGGGCCTTTGGTGGCAGGAGGGCACCCAGGGCGTGGACTACACCCGCAAGGCGGAGTTCCGGTGGATCTCCCTCATCCGCCTGCCGGAGTTTGTGACGAAAGAGGTCTTTGACTGGGCCGTCCGGGAGGCCGCGGAGAAAAAGCAGCGGGACTTTTCCCATGTGGAGTTCTTCCCCTGGGAGGAGGGCCTGTGCGTCCAGTGCATGCACATCGGCCCCTACGATGACGAGCCCGCCACCGTGGCGGCCATGGAGGCATACGCCAGGTCCCAAGGCTGTGCGCTGGATTTCAGCCCGGGCTGGTTCCACCACGAGATCTATCTGAGCGACGCCCGGCGGACCAAGCCGGAGCGTCTGAAAACCGTTATCCGGCAGCCGGTGAGGAGGATGCCATGAAAGGCTTTGTCAGGGAAGAGACCCGCTTCTCCCTCTGCGGACTCAACTGCTGTCTCTGCTCCATGCACCTGGGCGGCTACTGTCCCGGCTGCGGCGGCGGAGCGGGCAACCAGAGCTGCGCCATCGCCAAGTGCTCCCTGGAGCACGGCGGCGTCCTATTTTGCTGGGCGTGTCCGGAGTACCCCTGTTCCCGCTACGAGGGCTTCGACGACGGGGATTCCTTCGTGCCCCACCGGAACCGGCGGCAGGATATTGCCCAGGCCCGGGAGATGGGATTGGAGGCTTACCTTGCCCAGCTGGAGGAAAAGCGGGCCATTCTGGACGCGCTTCTGGCACGTTATAACGACGGCCGCCGCAAGACGCTCTTCCACACGGCGGTCTATCTCCTGCCCCTGGAGGATCTGCGGTCCGTGATGGCCGCGCTGTCCAGCCGGCCGGAACTGGCTGATCAGACCATCAAGGAGCGTGCCCTGGCCGCCGTGGAACTCCTCCAGGAGGCTGCGGACCGCCAGAAAATCAGCCTGAAGCTGAACAAGAAAACGTGGAAGGGGTAGTCTGTTACTTTGCGTTGCTTGCGGCAACGGGCTTCTTTGCCTACAATGGGGCCGAAAGGAGTGAGTCCCGATGCTCAATGAAAACATCAAAGCCCTTCGGAGATCCAAGGGTCTTTCTCAGCAGGAGCTGGCGGTCAAGGTCAATGTGGTGCGGCAGACCGTCTCCAAATGGGAGCAAGGTCTGTCCGTCCCGGACTCCGATCTGCTCATCGCCCTGTCGGAGGCCCTGGAGACCCCGGTCAGCACCCTGTTGGGCGAGACAGTGGCAGAGTCGGAAACAGACGAGATCAAGGCCCTCTCGGAAAAGCTGGAGATCATCAACCTGCAACTGGCAAGGAGAAAGGCCATGCATCGCTCGGCCCTCCACTGGCTGTTCATCGCGGTGTGCGTGGGCATCCTGGCCGCGGCCGCAGTTCTGGCCGTGATGAACAGCCCCTACCTGGGCTGGGATGACTGCGCCCTGGAGACCGCCGTCATGGGTGTGGCCCTCCACGCCTTTGAGTGGGCCTTCGTCCGCCTGGCCCCCTTCGCCCTGATGGCGGCCCTGGCGGGCGTTTTCCTGACACGGAAAAGAGCATGAGACAGGAGCGGCCTCCGGCGAAATGCCGGGGGCCGCTCCTGCGTCTTACTTTACCCAGTGGACGACGGCGTCCCGCAAAAAGCGGGCGCAGCCGGGCACCTGTTTGTCGTAGTAGGCGGTAAACCGATCGTCCATCACATAGAGCTCCGCGATGCCCCGGTGTTTCGCCGGATCATACCGGTTCCCGGTGAGGGTGAGCCACCGGCGGTGGAGGGCGGTGATCTCCCTGCCCTCCTGGCTCTCCGGGGACAGCCCGGCCCGGACGGCTTCCTCCAGCCGCTCCTGGATCTCCCGGCCCAGGTCCGTCCACTCCCCGTACTGCGCCTGAGTACGGAGCGTCAAAGTCGAGGGGAAATTTTCAAAGCTTTTGGATCTCCCGCTGGAGCCGCTCCAGAAATTCCGCCGCCGGGATTCCGTCCAACTGGGTGTGGTGGAACTGGAAGGATATCGGCAAGGTGGC
>CALWYC010000239.1 GCA_944385655.1 uncultured Intestinimonas sp.
AGATGGGCAGGGAGAGCTTGATGCTGGGGATCTCGATGTAGCCCACCGCGCCGCCGGTGGAGCCCAGGAGGGAGAGCTATTCCGCCTCCTCCTCCTCGGTGAAGGTGAAGCGGGTCTCATGGCCCACCAGGGACTGGTTGTAGGCGTTGGCCTCGGCCAGGAGGCGGTCGTATTCCGCCTGGTCCAGCTGGTTCATGGATTCCACGTAGCTGGCGATGGCCCGGCTCTGGTGGAAGGAGTTCCAATAGTCGCTGAGTACGGGGTACAACAGCAAGGAGAGGCCCACGAGGAATACGACGACCAGGATGACGGTGGATTTTCTGGATTGGTTCATAGGACTCTCCTCACTGTCGTACCGCCGGGGGCGGGCGGTCCCGCCCCCGGGGCCCGGGGGGTTGGCCCCCCGGGAGACAGGCCGCGGGCGTCAGGGACGCCGCGGAGGGTGCTCGTTCAGTCGGGGGTCAGGGGGCCTCAGCCCTCCATGTCGTGCATGCGCTTCTTGGTCACCAGCAGGACGCCGGCGCAGACCACCAGCACGCCGCCGATGGTGTAGAACAGGGTGGTGCCCATGCCGCCGGTCTCAGGCAGCTCGGTGCCGGTGCCGTTGTAGATGTTATAGACAACACTGGCATCTTCCGCATCGCCCACATTGATCTCCGTACTCTCCGCAATTACATTATAACCTTCAGGAGCCGCAGTCTCCCAGAGGTAATAAGTACCGGCCTTCAGACCTCTGACGTTCACAATACCAGTGCCACTGCTGATAGAAGTAAGATTAGTGGTCTTGTTGCTATCGGTCGCAGCCGCCACATAGTAGACGCCATCAACCAGCACAAATTCAATACCGTCAGCGTCCTTATTATCGGTTGCAGTCAGCTTGAACACCGCATTCGCCAGCAGGGTATCGCCATCATCATACTGATGCTCGGTGCCGCCCTCAAGATTCTTCTTATCGGTGTACTTCCGGAAGTCAAAGTCATAGGTCTCCACGGCAACTTCATCAGTAACAGTATTCTGATTGTTGCCGTACTTAAGGGACGCACTGTTGGTCAGGTCGTCATAGACCTCGGCATCCCGATTGATGGTGGCGGAATAAGTGGTCACAATACCCTTGGAGGCATTATAGCCATCCGTAGCCTTAGCTTTATTGATCGCAGCAACAGTATCAGTAATGGTAATGATAATATTAGTTTCACCAGTCTCGTCGTCAATTTCGTTACTGACGGTGAAATCCGTATCCTCACTCAGAGAGATGCCGCCAATGCTCATCGCAACGTCATCGTTAAAGGTCAGGCCCTCGCTCATGGTATCGGTAATCTCATAGGTATAAGAAGTCAGCCCGGTCACGTCAGGAACCTTGGCAGTGGTCAGAGAATACCCAACCGTATCACCAATGTTACCGCTCGTCTTGTTGCTGCTCTCCCCACCAATGCTGGTGACCTCTTTATCCAGAGTAGGATATTCATTCTTGACATTGATGGTCACATCGCCAACCACGGTATCAATCGCACAGACAATAGCAGTACCATCATCAGGGTAAATCACATAGTAGCCATAAGCAAGGTCGCTAAACTCCGCTTTCCCATCAGCGCCAGTGGCAGTGGCAGTGGCAGTCTTGGTCAGGCCATACTGAGCAAGCTCATAAGAAATGGCCTTCAAGGCATCGCTGTCATCAGAAAGCCCACTGAGGTATTCCACCAGATTGGCAGCTGTGACGTCATCAGTTTCATCGCCATCGCTGTCGAAAGTAAAGTCTGCGAAGTTGCTGTTTACAGTATAGGAATAAGCTTCGCCGCCGTCAAAAGTGACATCCAGGACACGATACGCCTTGAAAACATGACCGTCAACACTCACACCATCGGTGCTCACAATCGTGATGCTGCCAGTGTCCTCTCTGGTGTTGCCAGCCGCATCGTTCTCGGAAGTATTGGCCGCCATAGCGGGGACGGTGAGGGCCATGGTCATGATGAGGGCCAGGGCCATCGCGAACAGTTTGCTCAGATTCTTTTTCATCAGAATAACTCCTTTCGTTCCTTTCTGCAACACTTTTTCCAATTTGTTACCGAAAATTTATGATGGGGGTTGGGGCTGCTGCTCACACGGCGTCGCTGCCCTCCTTCCGACGCCGCTGGATCAGCAGCAGGCCCGCGCCAAGGGTCAACAGACTGCCAAAGGCCAGATACAGCCCCACGCCCGTGCCGCCCGTGCTGGGCAGCACCGCACCGGTGGTATTGGTGCAGGTGAGTGCATCGTCCGCATCCTTACTCAGGGTGATGGTCTTGGAGGGAGTTCGGTCGCTCTCGGCCTCGCCCCAGGAGGGGGCATAGCCGTCGTAACCCGTCTCGGTGACGGTCACCACGACGCCGGCGGGCAGGGTAATCTTGGCCGTCTCACCGGCATAGAGGGTGAGCTGCGCGATGGCGTAGTTCTTGTTGTCCTTCCGGACCTCAAACTGGATCGTGCCCTTATGGGTGCTACTGTCGCCGTGGAGCACATTTTCGTCGTCCTCGGCGCGGCTGTAGGTCACGCCGTAGGACAGGGAACTGCCATTCTTATCCGTCGCGTAGTTTGCGGGGATCTGAACGGTAAAGCTGAACTCGTCGCCGCTCTTGACCTCCTGATTGTTGCGCATGACGGTCTTGGTGAGCGCCAGGGTGTCCTGGCTGTAGGTGTTGGTGAACTCCACCGTGGTGTTTTTGGTGAGCTGGAAGGCCGTGGCCAAGCCACCGTGGCTGTACGCGGAGCCCGCACCCACATACCAGTTGTTGACGTCGTCCGCCGGAGTCTCGCCGCCCTCGGGCGGAGTGGGATACTCCGCCACCGTCGAGGTCACGCTGAAGCCGTCCACATTCAGCCGCTGCTCCCAGACTCGGAAAACATTGTTCTGATTCACATCAATACCGAAAATGGTCACCTGATAGACCCAGTGGCCATCTTCTATTTTGGTCAGGGAAGCGTCATCAAAGTGTGCCGCCTCAGCTTCGGGTGTGCTACTGGGCCGTGTAAATCCGCCATCAATACTTTTGTCATCGTCCTTGTTATTGATGGCTTCCTTCCAACTTAAGGTTGCCGCCCCAGTATCCTTCTTGACCGTATCCTCCACGTTGAAGGTCCAGTCGCCCTTATTGAAGAACTCTTCGCTGTTAGAAGGCTTCATTTCTTCGGATATCAGGTCATTGAAATCTGCAAAGAAATCCACATCGAAGCGGAGGCCGGAGTTGCTGTTGTACTCGCCCATAACCAAGCCTTCCACCTGGCTGTCGCTCAGGCCATAGATGTGCTTAATGATGGTCAGGTCGACGCCGGTAGAGGTGTAAGCGTTAGTGAACTCGGCTTCACCAGTCTCTCCATTCTTGAGACTGCCAGACACCGTCAAATTCTCTCCACCCTCTGCGCTGGCGGTCAGGGTATACCCATCCACTTCTGCAGATGTCGCTACCTCCGTCACGGAATAACTTATCTCGCCATTGGCAGATACCGGGATGTTGGAAATAACATATGTGCCAATATGGTTTTCTGTAGTACCTCCCCAGGTCATTTCACTGCCGTTGACCGTCATCTCAACGGTACCATACTTAACTGTGAACTCGAGATTCTTCTGTAGCTCAGTATAATCCTCATTCGTCAGGTCGCCAGTGATGTTCTTCACAATCTCCAGGGTCACCGTACCATCTGCCGCAGGGGGCACATCAGTGCTGAAGTGAACGTTATCAATGTGGTTGCCCACGGAGTAGGGCTCCACATTATCACCGCTGTTCTCCCCTAGTTCTGTCTCTCCAGCCACAAAGAAGTAGCGGGTCAGATATTGGTCATCCGGCACCACATATGTACCCTGGTGGTTCCGCCATACGGTCTTGAAGTCATCATCGCATTCGTATTCATCCCACTCCTTCGTGTCGTCATTGTATACATGGAGTGTTCTTGTGATGCGGTTCTCCGTCCAACACCACTGGTAGCTGATCTTTGTGACGCTCGCGCCGGGGAATTCCTCCAAGTTTTTCATGACATATTCAACGTCACCCTGAGTGTTGATCTTGTACTCTTCCGCCAACTCCGTGGACATGATCAGGACGTACATGGTGTCAGATGCAGGATTATTCTTATCAGCATTAGACCCCACGTATGTATCTGGGCCATTTCTGGTACGACCACTGTGCATCAGCGACCAGTACATCGTAGAGCCGGGCATGGTCAGCACATCCTGATACAGCGCCCCAGCGGAGTCTGCGTTCAGTTCCGCACATTGTTGACTCACGGTATAGACTTCATCTGTGGGACAGTAGTTGACGCCGTGCCAATCCATGGTATTTGTACCGACCAACTCAATACGGGAGCCATGGTTCTCGTTATAGCCCGTCGTCTTCCAGACAACCTCTTCCGTGCCGCTACCCACAAACTTCTCATCCCCATTGGTACTAGGTTCCTCGAAGCTGCCGTTTTGCAGGGCGTCATAATAGGGCACCTTGTAATCAGGGGAAACGATCTCACCTGTCAGTTTCTCGCCGTCCGCGGAGACCAGCGACACACGATAGGTGGCCCGAGCTCCCTCGTCCAGGGTCACGTTTAGCCAGCTGCCGTTCTCGGCTACATTGTACTGGTTCACGCCGCCTACCTCGGTGACCGCCATACGCTCGACCTTTCGCCACATATCAGAGCCCTCGTCTTTGCGTTCCCATACGTAGGTGAACTCACCTGTATAGTCCTCGCCAGTATATACCGCTTTCAACTGTCCGTCAGACAACATCTCAGAATCGTCGATGTACAGGTCGTTTGTGGTAGAATAGATGAGGTAGACCTGCTCGTCACTCAAATTTACCCAGCCTCGGTCTCCACTCTCATTGGTGTTATACTGCCATTGGGCGGATACACTTCCATATCTAGTTGAGTAATTCAACCGGACTCGGTAAATTACGTCAGCATTGTCACTTAAAGCGTCCTCCGGGCTACTCGCCACGACCGCTTTTTGGTACGTATATCCGCTCACATTGTGCTCGATATTGTTAAGCGTAATCGCATTCTTCCCAAAAGCTTCTACTACAAATTCGTCACCAATACCAGTACCTTCCTCATTGATGCGGTAGACGGTGAGGGACGTGTTGTAACCATCGTCCTCATTTCCCCACGTAATGGTAAACGTCGAGAAGCTGTCCACCGCGAACTGGGCCTCCACGTCGTTGAGGACGGCGGGGGCGGCCTCCGCTTCCACGGTTTCCTCGGCCTCGGCGCTCAGGGTCCGGGCCTGGGCGGCTTCCGCCTCGTCGGCGGGCTGGGCGGTCGCCTCGGTCCCGTACTCATCGGCCAGAGCGGCGGGTTCATCCTCGATGACGGCCTCGCCGGGGAGGACGGCCACGTCGCCGGTCTCGGCGCTGGCGTCGGCCACGGTCTCCACCTTCACCTCAGTACCGGCAAAGAGGCCGGTGCCGAACAGGCCGCCGTCGGTGGTCTCGGCGTGGTGCTGCACCGCCAGGGTGCTCTCGTCGGCGTCCTCGGGGATGAGGGCCTTGGCGTCGATCTTCACATAGACCGGGCCCAGCCCGGCGTCGGGCTCGATCTCCTCCGCCACGGCGGGGTCCTCGGCGGCGGCGTCCACGAAGCGGATGTCCATGGCCGCCATGCCGTCATAGCCGTCCACCGCGCCGGAGGCGTCCAGATCGGCCTGGGCCTGGGCGTACTCCTCGCTGTCCTCATCCAGGACCTGGGCGTAAAGCTCCACTTCCTTGTCCCCGAAGGCGTTCTCGGGGGCGTAGGCCAGGACGGACAGGCCGTCCTCATTGTCAAAGCTGTACGCCGCGTAGCCCTCGGGCAGCTCCTCGGGGAAGGTCAGGGGCAGCTCCGCCGGGGGCAGGCAGCTCTCGTCGTGGACGTGCTCGGGGATGGTGCAGATCAGCTCGCCGTTCTCGTCGTAGCACGCCTCGGTGTGGGTGTGCTCCTCCAGGCCGCAGATATACTCGCCATCCTCCTCGGGAAGGCAGCTCTCGTCGTGGGTGTGCTCCTCCAGGCCGCAGATCAGCTCGCCGTTCTCGTCGTAGCACGCCTCGGTGTGGGTGTGCTCCTCCAGGCCGCAGAGGTAGCCGCCCATGGGCACCTCGGTCTCGGGGATCTCCGCCAGCACGTTCCAGGTGATGGTGAAGGTGGAGAAGCTCTCCACCGCGAAGGTGGTCTCCACGCTGACGCTGCTCTCGTCGGAAGCGCCGTCATCGGCGGGCGCCTCGGGAGGCTCAGCGGGCTCGCTGGGCTCGGCGCTCTCGGCGGGCTCAGTGCTCTCAGCGGGCTCAGTGCTCTCACTGGGCTCAGTGCTCTCAGCGGGCTCGGTGCTCTCACTGGGCTCGGCGCTCTCAGCGGGCTCGGTGCTCTCGCTGGGCTCGGTGCTCTCAGCGGGCTCGCTGGGCTCGGTGCTCTCAACGGGCTCGCTGGGCTCGGCGCTCTCGCTGGGCTCGCTGGGCTCGGCGCTCTCGCTGGGCTCGCTGGGCTCGGCGCTCTCAACGGGCTCGCTGGGCTCGGCGCTCTCGGTGGGCTCAGCGCTCTCGCTGGGCGCGGGGGTCTCCGTGACCACAGCGCTCTCGCTGGGCGCGGGGGTCTCCGTGACCACAGCG
>CALWYC010000240.1 GCA_944385655.1 uncultured Intestinimonas sp.
CCCCCGCGGAGGAGACCGCCCCCGCTGAGGAGAGCGCTCCTGCCGAGGAGAGCGCCCCCGCCGAGGAGAGCGCCCCCGCCGAGGAGACCGCCCCTGCCGAGGAGAGCGCTCCCGCTGAGGAGACCGCCCCCGCCGAGGAGAGCGCCCCTGCCGAGGAGAGCGCCCCTGCTGAGGACACCGCCGACGACGCCGACGTCGACGATGCCGCCCAGGAGAGCGAGCCCGCCCCTGCTCCCGCCGCCGATCTTGCTCCGGTCGGCGTGGTGGCCGGCGCGGACGGCGTGTCCCTGCTGCCCGTGTTCCCCGACGAGGCCGAGAGCGCCCCTGAGGAGGACGCCGCCCAGGAGGAGACTCCTGAGGTGACCGTCACCTATGAGGCGTATGTGGAGTCCTGGACTGTGGTGGTCACCGAAGACGTGGCCATTTCCGGCAGCGAGAGCTACCAGGGTGTCACCGTATACGTGGACGCTCCGGCCGGCGCCTTCCCCGAGGGCACTGTGCTGAACATCCGCTCCGTGGTCCTGGCGGCTGCCCCCCTGAGCCTGCTGGACACCATCACTGGCACCGAGGCCGCCGAGGCCACCGCTGAGGATGTGGCTCAGACCGTGGCCGACGCCATGGAGGGTGTGGAAGAGATCGACCCCATGAGCATGGTGGCCTTTGACATCACCTTCACCGACGCCGACGGAGCGGAGCTCCAGCCCGCCGACGGCCATACCGTCTCCGTGCGGTTCGAGGTGGAGGCTGCCTCCAACCTCATCACCGAGGAGACCGGCGCCCTCCAGGTCTACCATGTGGAGACCGACGAGAACAAGGCTCCCGTGTCCGCCGAGCCTGTGGGCGACGCCGCTGTGGTGGAGGACACCTCCGCCGACCAGACCGTGGAGGTGGAGGCCGACAGCTTCTCAATCTACGTAGTTGCCAGTCAGACTAGTTACACGTCCTTAGGTGAGTTGGATGGACAGACTTACACCGTGGATGGAATGCAGACCATTTACCTGCGCAGCGATGAGAGCTCCTACTATCATTCCTGGAATGTTACAGAGGGGAGTGACTTTGCTACAATTACTGGCAATTCCAACCGCGCGACCTTGACCTTGCGTGAAGTCCCGGTAGAAACTACCGTAACGATTCAGCACAGCTGGGGATATATTGGAGGTGGCTCTGAGAGCGCCACGTTTACCGTGCTCCCCCAGATGAGCGGGGAGATTCCAGTGGAAGTCACCATCTACCACAAGGATATTACCACCAAACTGGATGTTGCGGATGCGACCCAGGTCACCCTCTATGTGGACGCATTTGAGCCTGGGGAAAATGAAACCTATGCTACCCTACTGGATGCATATTTAGAGACCCAGGCGGTAACCGTGGACGGCTACGGCTACTACGGCAACTCCATGCAGGATCATCAGAGCGACCCTGTGGCTGATCCGGATGTGCTCACCCCGGAACAGGTCAACGAGAAATGGACAGAGTGGGCTGAGCATCCTGATGATGTGACGGACCGCACCATGCGTGTCAGTCTCTACTACTATGAGAAGACCGTGGAGCTCCCAACTACCTTCTTTGATTATGTCGTAAAATCTTCCAGCTGGAGCTATAATTCTACATATATGGGAAAGGTAAGGACCTACGGTAATATCAATTCGTCTGATAACTATTCAAGCGGGTCTCATAATAATGAACGGTTCGGTATTGGTCAAGATAAAGTATACCATAGTTACACAGAAGCCAAATTGAACGGCATCCTGGTCAACCATCATAATGAACGTAGCCCCATTGTTCCCGGAATCATCACCAGCCTTTCCGGCAGCTGGTTTGAGGACGTAAACTTTGCTCTTGATGCCCCCGAACTCTTCAGTGCCAAGGATTACTCCAGTGGGGTCAGCGGTAAGGTTGTCTATGATGACTACAGTCTCACCTTCCAGCGGGAGGGGGACAAGTATGTCTTTGATGAGACAAACGAGGATGCTGTGGTCGGTGGAGCCTCTGGTGATCAGACTTTTTCTACCGGACGGTTCTTCCCCCTGGACGATGAGCCCAGTGCACAGCGGACGGAGAATGGCAACCAGAATAACGGATATTTCGGGATGCGTTTTGATGCCACCTTTACCATTCCGGAGGACTATGAGGGTGATACCACCTTCCTCTTTGAGGGTGATGATGACCTGTGGGTCTTTGTGGACGGTAAATTGGTCCTGGACCTGGGCGGTAT
Source organism: uncultured Intestinimonas sp. (assembly GCA_944385655.1). Classification (GTDB taxonomy): domain Bacteria; phylum Bacillota; class Clostridia; order Oscillospirales; family Oscillospiraceae; genus Intestinimonas. The sequence continues at coordinate 2,216 of CALWYC010000240.1, forward strand.
TCACTATCCCTATCCGCTGGGCAATGAAAATTATTACAATTCTGTCAGGGATCGTCTGAATGGTTTTGAACAAGCAATATACTATGACGATTCTTATCTAGCTCGGCATCCCTATAAGGTGGACTTTAAGCAGCTTGGATACGGCGATGGCGCGGAGCACACCATCACGGTGCTCTATATGGAGCGCGGCGGTTGGGACTCCCACTGCCATATGGAGATGGTCCTGCCCAACCTGGTGCCCGCTGATAACGTCATCACTGCCAAGCCCAAGAGCCAGGTCAGTGTGACCAAGCAGGTAGAGGGCCTGACGAATCTGACGGGCTATCAGGTGACCTTTGATATCTATGCTGACACCAATAAAAACGGTAGCCTGGATAGTGGTGACCAGCGTGTGGACACGGTAACTGCGAACCGCTTTGGCGATGTAACGCAAAAGACAGTTACCTTTGACTATAAGCTGGGAGCCGGGGACTATTTCATGGTGGAACGGTCGACCGCGGTGGACAATTACCGCCTGAGCGATGTGACCGATGGCACAAACAGCATTATGGCCAACACCTATGGAAACGGTTACTACCAGAAATTCACTGTCAGTGAGGGTGGCGCGCCTGTTACTCGGACCTTTGTCAACGAGTATGAGCCCAGCACCCAGATTGTGACCTTTACCAAGAGCTGGGACGGCGGCAATGCGCAGAGCATCACCGTTCAGCTGAGCAATGGAACGAAGACCTATGCCGGCACCATTGACAGTGCCAATGGCTGGCTCGGTTCCAGGGACGATGGTATCTGGTATATCCGCACCACTGACAACGGGACCGGAGGCTGGACCATCACCATTACCGGCCTGCCTGCGGGTGCTCCCTTCACCGTTACCGAGACCGCCGTCAACGGCGTAGAGTTCACCGCTAATACTGCCAACGTGGACGCCGATAAAGACGGTATCAACGAGGGCTATTGGACCAAGACCGGCGACGGCACTACTGCTCTCACCAACACCTATACCCAGAACACCGGCAGCCTGACGGTGACCAAGAAGGTTTCTTATAACGAGACCGTCAGTGAAGCGCCGAATGCGGATGATACGTTCACTGTCACGGTGAACCTGGGCAGTGGAACTGTTCCCACCACTGGAACCAGCTATGTGGAAAATGGGTCCTACACCCTGACCATGAAGGCAGAAGATTCTGTCACCATCTCCGGAATCCCCTATGGTACGGAGTATGATGTCCAGGAGACTGCCGGTAATGTGACTGGTTACACCTATGATACTGTGCTGAAGGAAGGGACCGTTGGCACTGGCAATCAGGCGGTCAGCACAGTTGACATCAACAACACCTATCGCAAGGTCAAGGAGACCAGCATCTCTGTGGCTAAGAACTGGGTGACAGATGGTTATGATGAAGGAACCGTTACCGCCGTGGTTACCGTGAGTGGAAGCAATGGCCAGACCTATACTCACACCTTCAGCGGAACGACGGAGAGCACCTATACCTTTGAGCATCTGCCCCTGTATGATGCAAACGATAGTCAGATCACCTATACTGTGGCTGAGACGTCGGTCACAGTGGGCGGCACCGAGACCACGAAACGTGTGATTAGTGAAACAGAGAACTGGTTTATCGTAAACGGGGAAAATAAGACCTCTGACAACAAGTATGAAGTCATCGGCTATTGGAAGTCTGTCAAAACAGGAAATGGGACAGTTGGCTACAGCTTTACCAATACTTGGGTGCCCGCAGAAGACCAGTTTGATGGGACCTATGGTTTTGACGTGAAAAAGGTCGATGATGAGGGCAATGCCATCACCGGCCCGAATCAGACGGCAAAGTTCAAGCTGGAAAAGCAGAACGGCGGCAGTTGGACCGAAGTGGGAACCTACACGACGAGTGCAACGACTGGCATTGCCGAGATTCCCGGCCTGAGCGATGGTACTTACCGGCTGACCGAGGAGAAGGAGCCCACCGGCTATGTGGGT
>CALWYC010000241.1 GCA_944385655.1 uncultured Intestinimonas sp.
ATCTAACAACCTGTACAATTGCCTATTTTACTTGTTTCTACCACAGCAATTTTTATATTTTTTGTTCGACCCACAAGAAGTTAATTTTCTTATATTATCAACACTATCAATATTTACAATATTATTGATATTTCTAGATTTTTAGGACTAGGTAATTCCTATATTATCTGTATTATTAGTATCATTTTTATTATAAATATTTCTCTACTGTGGACAAATTGAGGACATTGTCCACATCCATTCACTAATATAATCATAATATATTTTAATAAAATATAAAATGTATAATTTATTTGTTTTCTATTTCTTTAGTCTCATTTAACAGTTTATCAAAATCGGAAATGTAATTTTTATCTTGAATAACTTTATATTTTTCATATTCACTTTCAGCTTTGTTTACTGCTTGTTTGTGTGAAATCTTCCCTTTTCCTTCTAATACTTCATAATGAAATACTTTTAGAGCATTTTCAACCTCATTTTTCCAATCGCTCATATACATAGGAATATTTCTTTCTACATTATTTTCTGCAATATCTAGAAATAGGTTTACTAGATTATTTAAGTCCTTGATTTCTTTTTCATTTAAATAATTTTTAGCAATAACTACATCCGATTTTAATATTTTACCATCTGGAGAATTTCCCCAATTAGTAAGCCCCATATTATCTTTTTTGGCATCAGCTCTATTATATACAATTTCAGCTGCTGTTTGACCGATAACTGCTATCAAATGACACATTTCCATTTCCGTTATTATTTAAGTCATATTTATATTCACTACCAACCTTTAAAACAAATCTTAATATATTAGGATTTATATTGCCATACTCATCTACTTCTCCAACAATTACTTTCTCAACTATACTATCAAAAGCCTCTCTATCAAATTCTTTTAAAGATAAAGGAACATTTATCATATCTTCTATTTGTTGTAATTGTGTAGCAATATCCTTGTTTTCTTGCTCTAACAATCTGTACTCATTAATTTCATTTACAATTTTAAATATTTTATCATTGAGTTCTTTTTCTTTAGAGTTATAGATTTCTTTATGCTCATAATTATCTAATTTCATATCAATTAAGTTAGATAATCTTTTTTCTAGAACAATCTTTTCTGAATTTAATTTATCAATCTTAACCTTACAATCTGTATTTGTTATAGTATCTTTAATTGCATTTAAAAGTTTATCTTTTGTTTTATGCTTATTTGCAATAATTGAATTATAGATTTGAACAAATATTTCTTCTAAAATATTATTTTTCAAAAATTTAGAATTAGAACATAAATCTCTACTTTCATTTCTACTTGTACAAGCCCAATAAATATTTTGGCTACCATCTTTCTTTTTATTTCCAGTTCTTCTAACAAATGGTTGATGACAAGAACAACACTCTAATTTATTACTAAAAGGATACATCATTTTATATTGTCCTATATATGGTCTATTATTATCAGTAAACTTTTTTAGTCGTTGCTCTGCTATATTATTTGCTTTATTCCAAATTTCTCTTGAAACAATACATTGATGATGGTCTTGTATATAGTATTTTTCTTTTTCTCCTTTGTTTCTTATTTGATGATGAGTTAAAGGATCGGTTGTATAGTATTTTTGTTGGATTAAATCCCCACAATACTTTTCTTGGCTAATTATTCTTCTTACTGCACTTTGGCACCATTTTGTACCTTTACAAGATGGTACATTCATATCATTTAATTTTTGGGCTATTGCTCTAGTACCCATACCATCAATATACCAATTAAAGACATCTCTAATTACTTTGGCTTGTTCCTCATTGATTTCAAGTTCTTTAGTTTCTTTATTCCAAATAAAACCATAACAAGCAGGATTACCAACAATTTCTCCTCTTTTCATTTTTGCTCTAAATCCCATTGTTACATTTTGAGAAGTTGATTCACTTTCTGCTTGTGCAAAAGCACTATAAAGGGTTAAAAACATTTCACTATCTAATTCTAATGTGTGTATATTTTCTTTTTCAAAATACACATCTACATTGTGCTCACGAAGTAGTCTAACATACTTTAACGTATCAAGTGTATTTCTAGCAAACCTAGATATAGACTTTGCTATAATAATGTCAATTTTTCCTTTTAAGGCATCATCTATCATTCTTTTAAATTCAGTACGTTTTTTTACCTGTGTACCACTTATACCCTCATCAGCATAGATTCCTACAAATTTCCACTCGGGATTAGATTTTATTTGTTCAGAATAATGTTTTATTTGTGATGAATAACTTGTTTGTTGTTCTTCCGAATCTGTACTTACACGACAGTAAGCACAAACTCTTTTAATCATTTTTTTAACGGAATTTTTAATATTAGTTTTGAGATTAGCTGCAATAATCTCAACTTGTGCCATTTAATACCTCACTTTCATTTTTAAGTTTTAACGAACTTGCAGTCGTGTTCTCGTATATTATTATACCTTAATTTTTTAATTCCGTAATCTATTTAATAGAAACTTTTAATTTTTTCTTTCAAAATAAAAAATTGTTTTTCTGTAATTATATTTAATTTTAATAATTTCGATAGAATTGATAAGTTGATTGTTTCATCAATAATATTATCAATTTCTAATTGTGTTAGTTGTTTTGTATCAGTCAATAAATTTCCCCCTTTCTTTCATATTTTTAATAATAATTCCTCATTGCTAATCTCAAATCCTTTCCATTTTTAATCATTTAACAAACTGTTATTGATATTCACTTAATAATTTTTCCATTTCTTCTAGTTCTTTATCAGTAGGTGGTATTGTTTCACATCTCTTGCCATTCCATATCATAACACCATCAGGATCATATCTGATATGTGGTGCTTTTCTACCATTTGTTATATCATTTGGATTATTAGATACATCAGTTACTGTAATAAAACTTTGTATTTTCTTATTTTTGTCTATATAAGAATTTAGATAACCTTTAACAAATACTTTATTACCTTTAATAAAATAATCCTTATAAGTGTTAAATAACTCTCTTGAAATATTTAAACTAACATACACTTTCTTATCTTCATTTAGGGTATATTTATTTGTTGTTAAGCCAAATTTAATATATTTGCCATTCGTATCAGTAATGACATTGATAATTCCTGATATTAAAACTTCGTTATAATTTATATTTTCACAATCCATATATCAAATCCTTTCTATTTAGTTTTTTTAATTATTTAAATTACTTAAATTACTTAAAATAAATTTAAATATAATTAAAATATTTATTTATTATACTTATTTATTATTCTTATATATTTTAGTAGAAGTATCGTGCTATGGGGTATAGTAGTATTCTGCCATAGGGTATAGAAGAATAGTGCTACTCATTATTTGTTAGATAGATGTTTCTTTGATAGTTAATTGTTTCAACTCTTATATAGTTTTCTTTTCTTAAATTGCCAATAGATTTTGTAATTGTTCTTTTTGATAGATTTACTCTTTTGGAAATATAGTCATTACTTGCATAACAATAACCTTTATTGCTCGCAAGTGCTTTAATAACTCCGTATACAAGTTTATCTGTTGAGTTTATTTTTTTACTTTTAACTATGGAATCATCTAGTATAATGCAACCCATAGTATCTATAATCCTATTTCATAATCGTGTTCTTTAATCATTAATTCATCTTGGTACGTTACTTCTTTAGTAGAAGAATCATAGTTAAAATATAGATAGTTATCTTCTTTATCAACTACTTTGATGTTATCTCTATTAACAAGATAGATTTTAAATTCATCAACATTTAAGTTTTTCTTTAAATAATCTAAAATATGATATTGTGATATGGTATCAACTCTGTTTTTTAATATATCTTCTTTTGTTAATTCTCTCATAGACATTCTCCTTTCCATTAAAATTTTCACAACAAAAAAACTTGTATCTTCTACAAGCCAAACCGTAAAAAAGACAATAGTGTCCCCTGAAACTTTATTTTAAATCCCGTTCCTTAGGATTATATTATTTGAAATAACACATACTATTTATATTTTTATTTCGTTCTTTGAATTATGTCTTATTTCAAACTCATTCATTCTATTACTAGAATAGGTACTAACATAAGCTTTTCATCTTACTGTACCTCTTATAACTAGCGTTCTTTAAACTTTTCTAGTTAAGTTTTATTGTGTACATTCCATTTGAATATTCTTGATAAACTAGATATTTTAGTTGTTCTAATATCTCAAGACTCTTTTTTAAACCCTTATTTTTAATTTTAATAGTTTGTTGTATTTCTCCGATATTTATATCTGTGATAATTCTATCAAATCCTTTTGTATAAATATAAGAGTAAATATACTTTGTTTCTTTTGGAATTCTTTTATCTTCCCAAATCTTCTGTGGTATTTCTAGATGTCTAATCTTCATTCATAGATTTCCTCCCCTCTTTCATTTTGATGAGTTTTACATCAAAACTACCAATAGTCTAGCATATTGAATTGAGTTTGTCAACACTATAATTACAATTTTGTTGACTTTTACATCAACGTATGTTATAGTTATATCAGTTGAAACAAAGAAAGGTGGTAATTTCAATGAAAAAAACTACTACTGAATTAGGAAAAGTTATTAGCCAAGCAAGAGAAAAAGTCGGTATTTCTCAAAGAGAATTAGCAAGACAAGCAAATATGGACTGTGCCGAAGTCTCACGTATTGAAGCAGGTAAAAGATTAAAGCCAAATGTTCTATATTTAAAAGGAATTGCTGAAACATTAAATTTAAGTATGGTTGATTTAATGAAACTCGCTGGGTATAATGACATAGAAATAAATTGGGGACAAGATTTTACTGATAGAAGATCTACTGCTGATTATCAAAAACAAATTAAAAGTTATGAGTATTTTTATTTTAATGTTTTACAAGATATAGAAGATAGAAGAAAAGTAGACTTTTCTATCAAAGGTGGTATTGCTGATTTGATAGATAAAATAGAATTGGCAAAAATTGAAAATAAAGAAATTTCAAATGATGAGATATTGGAAAGATTAAAAGAGTTAATCCCTATGATTAGACCAAATTTAGAAAAGTTTGATAAATCAAAATACCCATCATTTGATAAAGGGGTATTTCCTAAAATAGAAATTAACCCTAATGTTAAATATAATGCTACTACAGGAAATATTATAGATAAAAAAGAATAAAATTACGAACACGTTTTGTTTTTACGATAGCAAAAATGAAAGTGGGAAAAGTAATTTTATTCATCAATGCTTTTGCTTTAGCAAAAGAAAAAATAATCTTTTTGGCTTTTCGGAAGATTAGCCATTAAGATTATTTTATATAAAAGATACGCACCACAAATTAATATTTATAGATAATATTATGTGAGTATCTTTTCTTTTTATTTAAACTTATTTTAAATAAAAAGGTAACAATTATTACTTACGACAGTTTGTAATAATGTTGCTTAAATGGGGTTTCAAAAGGGGTAAGATCCCTTTGCCCACTGTTATTGGCTCTGCCAATAGCATAGTGGGTTACTATAATGGAATTATAGTTTAAAAAAGTGAAAATTCATTGCTTACAAAATTTCTTTTGAATTTTCACTTTTATTTTTAAAATTTAGCATCCCATTTTTCTAATATGATTTTATCTTGTTTTAAAATATCAAGTTGTTTAGATGATAAAATATTTTTATTTATAACAATTCTATAAACATAATTATTTATCCAATCATTTGTGGCAACATAATATCCTTTATTACCATGTTCACTTCCCCAACTATTTTCTATCTTCCATTTAGTAATTTTATTATCAATTATATTTGCTCCAGTTATTAACATACAATGGGTATTCGTAAGTCCATTAGTTTTTTGAACTGAATTATTATCCAATTTTAAATCAATATCAAAAATATCTCCATATCTTTCCATTAAATCAATCCATATTCCATCAATTCTTTTTGATGTTGTTGAACAATAAAAATATATTGGTTCATTAGATTTTAATTGTTTTATTATCAAAGATTGAAATTCTTTTGGTGATAAATTTAAAGTTATGTTATTTCTTTCACCACTAATTCTAGAACTTTCTTCTTCCTCATAAATATTATTATATTTTATTTTTTCATCCTGATAACAAGATATTTCTACATAGTCTTTTTGTAAATCAATTCCGATATACTTATCATAAAATTCCTTTGGCGAAATATTTTTATCTAAATGATATTTTCCGTTCTTATCTGTATACTCAAAATTGAACTTCTCTGGTGGCATACCATAGACATTAGTTATTATTGTATATGCTTTTTCCATATATTTATTTTTTAATTCATCATTATTTTTCGTACTATTTTCTAAATCAATGTAAAATTTTCTTAATAATCTTGATAATATTTGATTTATTTCATAAGTATTTGAAGATGAAAATGTTTCAGGGAAAATATTTTTAGGAACTATGCCATATTTATGTATTAAATTAGCAAATTGAGTAAAATATCCTCCATCTGTCATTCCATTTTCTAATAAATGAGATACATACCTATCATATAAGTTTTTATTACTATCTTTATAAGAAATTAATCTTTCCAATAAAATATTAAATCTTTCTAATTTATCATAAAAAGCAACATAACTACCAGATAATTCAAAATTATCTAACTTACAATTTTCAATAACTTTTTCTCTTAATATATTTAGTCCAGCAAATGACCAGCATCTTCCTGATGATTTCTGATCTGTTATACTATGAGTTTTAATATTAATACTAAATTCTTGGTTTAATTCAGTGTCAACATCTTGAAGTAAATCAACTAATTGAACTTTATTTAACATTCTTTGTTTGATTTTATTAGTTTTATCTTTTTCATATTTTACTCTAAACTCATTTAGAACTTCTTTTTTTAACATCTATATCATACTCCTTATCTTTTAACAATTACTTTTAAATACACAATGCAAAGTAACTTTTCATTCATATTATATCAAATTTTCAAGTTTTTTTATAGTATTTGCTATAAACTCATATCAAAATTATCATCTTTTTCATCTTCTGATATGTATTCATAATCATCATAATAATTATCTTCGTATAAAGGTTCTCTTATAGTTTTATATTTATCTGGAACATTTGCATATTCAAATAAACTATCTTCTCTTGGTGTTCCTTTAGCTACATCTTTAACATCTACCATTTTAAAATCTTTATTATCATAACATAGTTTAACTTCTTCTTCGGCATAATCTTTAATGTATTCAGTACCTCTTTGTAATAGTTTTCTAAAAAATTGTTTTATTGCTTTTATAATTTTCTTTATTTTTTCGTTTAATCTGGTATTTTCATTTTCTAATTGATTATTTTTATATTCTAATATTTGTACTTCTCGTTTTATATTTTGATTTTCTTTTTCAAGTGTTTTATAACCAGTAGCATAATTATTTATCTCTTGAAATACTTCATTTATTTTAGGTTGTAATTCTATAACCTTTTTAGATTCTTTAACAATCTTTTCCATAGTATCAAAAGTATCTTTATTAACTATAACTTGATTTTTGTTAAATGGCATATTTTTTGTAGATTTCATTTTTTCATCAAATTCATTTATCGCTTTATCAAGTCTATTATTTCTAATATTTAAATTTTCTTCTAACTTTCTATTTATTTTCTTATAATCTTTAATTTTAATATGTTTTCTATCACTACCTTTAATACCTCTTTCTAAATCATAGCCTTTATCAGTTAATCTTTTATGATATTTATCTTGTAGTTCTGATAAATGTATCTTATCTTTGATATATTGCTTTTTAGAAATAGTATATCTTTCCGTATTAGTTCTTTTATCAAATTTCTTAACAAGTGGTACAACAACACAATGAATATGTGGTGTCTTTTCATCTAAATGGACGACACTATGTAAAATTTGGTCTTTGGTATAACCTAAATCATTATAAACAAACTCCATACAAGTATCAGCCCAATCTTTAATATCATTTCTTGTCATATCTTTAAAAAATTCATTAGTAGCAGTAAATAATAATTCATCAGCAACAACACTATTTGATTTATCTAACACTTGCTTAAATGTTTTCTTTCTATCTTCTCGTTCTGTTTTTTGCTTTTCTTCGTGTTGTTTTCTGTAGTCTTTTACTAAATTATAAAACCCTTTAACATATTTATCTGATAAAGGAACAAGTTCTATATTATTTTTACTTCTTTCAATATCTATATCTGGATTTGAGTTATAGGCTTTTTTCTCTCTTTTATTATGTGATCCAATTTGGGCTAAATCAATGATAGTCATTATTTCCAACATTTTTTGTCTACATCTTTATTAATTGGTGGTAAACAATAAATTTGCTACCTTTTTCTAATTCTAACTTTTCCTTTG
>CALWYC010000242.1 GCA_944385655.1 uncultured Intestinimonas sp.
TCGGGGATGCGCAGCAGGCGGCGCCGGTCGTACCCCAGGCGGTGGAGCTTCTGGGCGGTCTCATAGAGGGTGAGGTAGACCCCCTCGTCGGCGCCGTGAAGGGCCATCTGCTCCAGCAGGCCAGAGAGCTGCCTCAGGCCGGCGGGGATCTGGAGGCTGGGGTCGGCCGGCCGGGTGAGCTGGGCGTTCACAAAGAGAGCCAGGAGGAGCAGGGCGTGGCAGAAGGCCACCACCAGCACCTGCATGCCCAGGTCCTCCGGGGCGGGCGGCCGCAGCTCCAGAAAGACGAAGGTCATGGCAAAGCCCAGGTAGCCCTTGGGGTCGAACTGGCTGCTCTTCCAGAGCACCAGAAAGAGGAGGACCGTGAAGTTCAGCACCACGCACAGCACCGCCGAGCGGGTGGCCGCGAAGGCCAGCAGGCAGAGGAGCAGGGGAACAAAGAAGAGCTGAAGGCAGCGGCGCAGGTCGTTGCGCTGCTTCCGGCGGAGCTGAAAGAGGGTGGTGGAGCCGGCAAGGACCAGGGCGTACTGGAGACCGAAGAAATTCACCACCAGTGTGAACTGGAGGATGTAGAAGAGGATGGTGGGCAGGGCGGCCCGGAGACGGCCCAGAAAGGTACGGGCCAGCGTTTGGCAGGTGCGGCAGGCTTCCACAGGCGGTCCCCCCTTATCGGTTTTATTCCGCAACTATTATTATAGATCGATTTGTGTCGGGAAGACAAGAGGCCGGCTGGATATAGTTCACATAATCTTCAAAAGTTGTTTATAGTTCTGCCAACCTTTTCCCCCGCCGGTGTGGTATCTTATAAGCACAGCAAGACCCCGGCACAAATCACTGCCTCTTTTGCTGTGGGGCAGACAAAAAGCAGCACAGCAATGTGTTTATATAGATCTTCCTCTCACATTTCCTCCTCTCTCTTTGAAACGGCAAAGGCGTCCCGGATACTTCCGGGACGCCTTTGCCGTTGAGCCTGCCGACTTTGTCGACAGGCTCTCTCGCACGTGCAGGCACGTGCTCGAAAAGCCGCAGGCCGCTGTGCGCATCATTTGGCCTTGCGGCCAAATGCCACACTTGCGGCCTGAGCAGAGTTTTTTCCGACGCACATGTCGCCGGAAAAAACAGATTTCATTCCATTCCGTCGTCTGCGGACGACGGAACTCTGCGAGGCTCTTGCACTAGTCTGAAGCATTCCAGCGCTTTCGACAAGCCGAGGCGTCCCGGATACTTCCGGGACGCCTTTGCCGTTGTTCCGGGGAAGGAGGGGCCGGTCAGCGCACCTGGATGGCCCCCAGGATCTCCCCGATGGGGCCGGAGAGGACCAGGTCGGCCCGGGCATCCATGGCGGTGGGGCTCTTGTTGATGAGGACCAGCTTGCTGCCCTCATAGTAGTCGATGAGACCGGCGGCGGGATAGACCACCAGGGAGGTGCCGCCGATGATGAGGACGTCGGCCTTGCGGATGTAGTCCACCGCCCGGTACATGACGCCGCTGTCCAGGGCCTCCTCATAGAGGACCACGTCGGGCTTGATGGTGCCCCCGCAGTCGCAGCGGGGGACGCCGGTGCTCCGGGCCACCACGTCGGTGTCCCAGGCCTTGCCGCAGCGGTCACAGTAGTTGCGCAGGGTGGAGCCGTGGAGCTCCAGCACCTCCTGGCTGCCCGCCAGCTGGTGGAGACCGTCGATGTTCTGGGTGATGACCGCCCGCAGCTTGCCCGCCCGCTCCAGCTCGGCCAGTTTCCGGTGGGCGGCGTTGGGCTGGGCCCCGGAGAAGAGCAGCTTTTTTCGGTAGAAGTCGAAGAATTCCTCCGGGTGCTGCTCGTAAAAGGTGTGGCTCAGCATGACCTCCGGGGGATAGGCGAACTGCTGGTGATAGAGGCCGTCCACACTGCGGAAGTCGGGGATGCCCGACTCGGTGCTCACACCGGCGCCTCCAAAAAACACGATGTTGTCGCTGCCGTCGATCCACGCCTGCAGCTGTTCCAGATGGGTCATGTCCCTTCCTCCTTTTCCGGCGGCGGACCGCCTGTCTACCGTTATCCTACCGCCTTTTTCCGAAAAAGGCAAGTCCAGCCGACCCCGGCGTTTTGACCGATTTTACGAAATTCGACAGCTGGTTTTAGCCGAAACGTAAAACTTGTGAAAAACCCTTTTCCTGCCATTTACGCTGGGAGAAAAGACCGGTATAATTGAAACGGAAGGCACAGCAAACACGCTGTGCCCCATTGATGTAGGGAGATCCTCGGGTGAGGTCCCGGGATATGGAGGCATACAGGTGAAAATTACCGATCTGATCACCCTGGTGGGAGCCATCGCGACTTTCCTGTTCGGCATGTCTACCATGACAGACGGCCTGGAGAAGCTCTCCAGCGGCCGCTTGGAGAGCATTCTGGAGCGCCTCACCAGCAACGTGGTCAAGGGCGTGCTGCTGGGCGCTCTGGTGACGGGACTCATCCAGAGCTCGGCGGCCACCACGGTGATGTGCGTGGGCTTCGTCAACGCCGGCATCATGAAGCTGGAGCAGACCGTGGGCATCATCATGGGCGCCAACATCGGCACTACCGTCACCGCCCAGCTCCTGCGGCTGGGCGACCTCTCCTCGGACAACCTCCTCTTCGCACTCCTCAACCCCTCGGTGCTGGGGCCCCTGCTGGCCGCCGTGGGCGTGGTCTTCTACATGTTCATCCGGGGCGGGAAAAAGCGGATCATCGGCCAGATCATCCTGGGTCTGGGCCTCCTCTTCATCGGCATGAAGACCATGGAGGGGGCGGTCTCCGGCCTCCAGGAGCTGCCGGAGTTCCAGGCCCTCTTCTCCGCCTTCTCCAACCCCCTGCTGGGCATCCTGGTGGGCGCCGCCGTTACCGCTCTGCTCCAGAGCTCCTCCGCCTCCATGGGCATCCTCCAGGCGGTGAGTTCCACGGGACTGGTCTATTTCAACACTGCCATTCCCCTCATTATGGGTCAGAACATCGGCACCTGTGTCACCGCCATTCTCTCCTCCATCGGCGCCAGCCGGAACGCCAAGCGGACGGCTATGATCCACCTGCTCTTCAATGTCATGGGCACCGCCTTTTTCCTGACGGTCCTTTATGCCGGAAACGGCATCTTTGCCTTTCCCTTCTGGGACAGCGTGATGGACATGGGTTCCATCGCCAACCTCCACCTGGGATTCAACGTTGGCTGTACCTTGCTGCTGCTCCCCTTCCACAAAGTGCTGGTGAAGATCGTGGAGCGGCTGGTCCCCGGGGACACCGCCGCCCCGGAGTTCAACCTCCTGGACGAGCGCTTCCTGGCCTCCCCCTCGGTGGCCCTGGAGCAGGCCCGGTCGGCGGTGATCTCCATGGGTGAAAAGGCCAGGGAGGACCTGCGCCTGGCGGTAGAACTCCTGGCCGACTATGACGAGAAGAAGCTGGAACGTCTCAACGAGAACGAGTTTACCATTGATAAGCTGGAGAACACGCTGGACAGCTATCTGGTCAAGCTCACCGACCGCGCCCTCACCGATCCGGAGAGCGCACTGGTCTCTGAGCTCCTACACACCCTTACCAATTTCGAGCGGATCGGCGACTACGCCGTCAACGTCTCCGAGATCGCCGCCACCTTGCACCAGCGGGAGATCGCCTTTTCCGATGTGGCCAGGAAAGAGGTGGATGCCCTCACCAGCGCGGTGGAGGCCACTCTGGACATCACGCTGGAGTGCTATAAAAAGCGGGATCATGATCTGGCGCTCCATGTAGAGCCTCTGGAAGAGGTTGTGGACCTCATGGAGGAGGTCCTCAAGAACCGCCATGTGGAACGGCTCAAGGCCGGCGCCTGCACCATCGAGCTGGGCACCCAGTTCCTGGAGCTCACCATCAATCTGGAGCGTATTTCCGACCACTGCTCCAATGTTGCCATGCTCATCGTCCGGCAGACCGCCCCCGCGGGGCAGCGCCTCCCGGATACCCACGCATATCTGAAGTATCTGCATGCGGGTGGAGATCACGATTTTGACGCCCTCTTCGCCAATTACCGTGCACAGTATTTTGCACCCATTGAGCAGGAGGAGGGTATGGTCCCCAGCCAGACTACGGTGTCATGAAAGGCGCCTTTTATCGTCGCAGAAAAGAGCGGTGCTCCCTCGGAGCACCGCTCTTTTTGTATAAAGAAAACCACTCGCTAGGCGAGTGGTTCAAAAAAGCCTAAGGCGATGAAAATGAGAAAGAAACTC
>CALWYC010000243.1 GCA_944385655.1 uncultured Intestinimonas sp.
CCCCTGCCCCTTGGATACAATGGACTTGATTTCAGCGGCCCGCCGGACCGGCCGGGCCCTTCGGCAGGAGGTTATCAGTATGGCCTTTCCCATCATCCCCCACACCCAGGCGGTCTACGCCATGTCCCCCCATCACTCCCCCGCCGCCCGGTGCGTTAGCGGCGCGACCCTGGACTGCTTTGGTGGCCAGATCGCTAGCCCGGTGACATCCTGAAGATGGAGATTCTAAACATCACCCTGGCCGACTGAGGGTCGTCGGCACCGTTCCGATAGAGGGGGGTCCCTCTACCGGCACCCTCGATCCTCGTGGTGGCAATGTAGGCCTGCAAGTGCATCGGCGCCGGCACCGTCCTCTACCTGCCCCCGGTGGTGTAGGGCACTCTGCTGGCTATGGGCGACTGGTACTCAATGGTATGGCATCAACAGCATTGTTACCGGCTACGGTTACGGTTGCTTCTGCCCCAACGCCCCATTACCCGGGCCCAGGTGGCCACCATCCTCATGCGCTTCTGCCAAATAGACGAGGCCTGAAAAACCGCGCCTGGCTATCTGCGACAGCCAGGCGCGGTTCCTTTTTGTCCGTCCTTTGCTCCATATCCTCTTTCCAAAGGAGGGCAGACCTTCCTTCAGTTGTTCCGGGCCGTCTCCCTGCTGCGCATGATCAAGAGGGCCAGCACCGCCGACAGGATCACCAGTATCCCCAGCCATTGCCGGGGCGTGGGAAGCTCCCGCAGGAAGATCAGTCCGAAAAGGATGCTGCCCACCGGCTCAAAAACACTGAGCACAGAGGCAGGTCCGGAGCCGATACGCCGGATGCCCAGGCTGAGGAGCGTGCCGGCCCCGATCAGGGCACACAGCGCCGAGCAGAGGAGCACGCCCAGGGAGGCCGGATCGGGGATGGGTATCCGGCCCTCGGTGAGCAGCTGAGCGGCCATGCCCACCACGATGGACATGCTCCCCTGCCAAAAGACCAGACGCAGCGGCGGCTCCATTCGCAGAGGGGTATGTTCCAGGCAGAGCATATGAAAGGCCCAGGTCACCGAGGAGGCCACCGCCAGGAGCACCCCGAGGCCATTGCCGCCCAGGCCGGTGGGCTCCGCCAGCAGTGTGGCGCCCACCAGGACGGCCAGCAGGATAGGCAGCACCCGCCAGGTAAACGGCACCTTCCAAAAGAGCGCGCTGCCCAGGTACACCAGCAGCGGATACAGGTAGTGGATGGTGGTGACGGCGCCCACAGGGAGGCAGAGATAGGCCATGTTCAGCAGCACCGTCGTGAGGATAAAGCCGCAAAAGGTGTGCAGGGCCAGCAGCAGTCCCTGCCGGGCGGAGGCGGGGAGGACGGATATTTTCCTGCGCCGCATGGGAAGGGCGAGCAGCAGCACTGCCAAGCCGCCCCGGAAGCACAGGATGAGGGGCACACTCAAATCTTCGGACGCCAGTTTGATGAGAACGGCATTGAGCCCATAAAGCAAGGCCGAAAGGCAGCACAACAGGACCCCCATAGGGCCAGCCTCCTCTCTGTTTGCTAGATCCGCACAGCCAGGTCAAAGGCCTGGTGAATGGCATCCATGGCCCGGCCTGGGTTCAGAGCGTCCCCCAGAAGATAGGTCTCCACACCGGCATGACGGAGCTGGTGGTGGAGCGTCTGCTCCGGCAGGGAGCCAATCGCCAGCACCAGTGTATCACAGGGCAGCAGCTGCTCCGTTCCCTCCTTCTCCGTTCGGATATGCACACCCTGTCCATTGGCGTCCACCAGCTGAGCTCCCGTATAGAGTGCCACCGACAGCCGTTTCAGGTCATCCAGGACCGGCCAGCCGCAGCCGGGATCGAATCCGGAACCGATCTTTTCTCTCGCCTCCACGATGGAGACCGTCCTGCCGGACTGGCTGAGCAGTCTTTCCAGGACTTCGGTTTTCTCTGCCTGGGTCGTAGCCAGGAAGTAGAGCTGCTGTGGGGTGAGCGTCCCCTGTCGCGCCAGGAAACGGGCCGTCTCACAGCCTACCGCTCCACCGCCCAGGACCACCACGCGTGGGCCCGGCACCACCCGGCCAGCCAGGACGTCGTGTGCCGTGACCACATCGGGTCCTCCGTCAGCGGCAGCCAGGGCAAAGGGTCTGGGCCGGATACCAGTGGCCGTCACGACCACCTGGAACGACCGCTCCAGGATGTCCGCGCATTTGGCCTCCCGGCCCGTGCGCACCACCACTCCGGCCCGGGGCAGGGCCTGTTCATAATAGCTGATGAGCCGGCGGAACTCCTGCTTGCCCGGCGGGACGGCGGCCAGACGCAGTTGCCCTCCCAGCCGCTCCTCCCGCTCCCACAGGGACACCCGGTGCCCGCGCCGGGCCGCCCGGAGCGCAAGCTCCATACCGCCGGGACCACCTCCGACCACCAGCATCTCTCTGGGCCGCTCCGCCGGCTGGACCTCCTCCTCCGTCTCTCTTCCCGCCCGGGGATTGACCAGACAGCGGATGGGTTTTCCGAAGAAAGTGCCGGCCAGACAGCCCTGGTTGCAGGCCACACAGGGTCGGATCTCCTCTTCCCTGCCCGCCTCGGCCTTCCGCGGCCAGTTGGGGTCGGCAATCAGCGGACGGGCCATGCCCACCAGATCCGCTTGCTCCAGCACCAGGACCAGCTCTGCCGTGGCGGGGTCCGCAATGCGGTTGCTGGCGATGACGGGAATGGAGACCGCCTTCTTTACTGCCGCGGCCAGATAGGCAAAACCAGCCGGAGGCACCTCCCCCGGGAGCTGCGGCACCCGCGTCTCATGCCAGCCGCCGGTCACCGAGATCAGATCTGCGCCATGCTGCTCCAGGAGGGCGGCGAAGGCCACCGCCTCCCGGTTGGTGTTGGAGCCCGGAACGAAATCATTGCCCGCGATGCGGAAAAGGATGGGAAAATCGGGACCCACTGCCGCCCGAACGGCAGACAGGACCTCCAGCGGGAAGCGGGTGCGGTTCTCCCAGCTCCCGCCGTACTCATCGGTGCGTAGATTGGTCAGAGGGGAGAGAAATTGGGAGATCAGATAGCCGGCGGAGCCTACGATCTCCACGCCGTCAAATCCGGCCCGTTTGGCCCGGAGGGCGCCCTCCGCCCAGCGGTCGATGATGGTCCGGAGCTCTTCTCGGGTGGCCTCCCGGGCGGTCTCCCGGGTATAGGGGGTATAAACGGCGGAAGGAGCCAGGGCCTCCACTCCCTGAGGGAGAAATTTGGATTTTGTATATCGGCCGGCGTGGTAGAGCTGCACCACCGTTTTGGTCCCACGGGCATGCATGCCCTCAGTAAACATCTTCAGTTCCGGAAGGAACTGATCGTCTTCCAGGCTGAGGAAGTCGGGACCGGCGGCGCCGCAGTCATCGAACCGGGCCCCGCCCACGATCACCAGGCCGGCGCCTCCCGCAGCCCGCTCCCAGTAGAAGGAGCGAAAGGTGGGCGTGGCCACGCCCTGGGGGGCATAGTTGGTCTGCAGGGCCGCCATGACGATCCGGTTTTTCAGTTCCATGCCATTGATGGTGATGGGCCGGAACAATCGCTGCATAACAACACCTCATTTTGTCCAGTGTGATAAAATGAGCGCCACCGTGCCGCGGCGGGTGTTGGCCGGCACGGACGGTGGCGCTTTCAAATGGGAGACAGACTCGAATGGAACGGCTCAGCAGCCGCGGAACTGGGGCTTGCGCTTCTCAACGAAGGCCCTTACCCCCTCAAAATAGTCCTGGGAACCGGCACAGACCTTCATGGTGGTCTCTTCCACATTCTTGAGGTAGTCCTCATAGTCCCGGAAGGCGGCGCCGTAGACCTGCTCCTTGACCTTGCTGTAGGCCAGCAGAGGACCGTCGGCCAGCCGGCGGGCCAGCGCCATGGTGCGCTCCTCCAGCTCCTCGGGCGCACAGACCTCATAGACCAGGCCCAGGGCATGGGCCTCGGCGGCGGGCACAGGCCGGGCGGTGATGCACATCTCCAGAGCTCTGTGGACACCGATGCTGCGGGCAAGGAGATAGGGGCCTCCGGTGTCCGGTACCAGGGCAATGCCCACAAAGGCTTGGATGAACTTGGAGCGCTCTGTGGCGATGCAGAAATCACCGGACAGGGCCAGGTTGGCGCCGGCACCGGCGGCGGCGCCGGAGACTGAGGTGATGACCAGCTTCTTCATCTTCTTGATCACCAGGGCCAGTTCACCCACATACTCTACCAGCTTCTCATCAGAGGTAACGCCGCTGTTGATGTTATTATAAAGGTAGTGGATATCTCCGCCTGCCGAAAATGCCTTACCGCTGCCGCGGATCACCACTACCTTGACCTCAGGATCGTTGTCACAGCGGTCCAGGTGTTTGAGCAGCTCGTCGGCCATGGCCACATCGATGGCATTGAGGTTGGCAGGGGAGTTCATGGTAAGGATGGCAACACCATTGTCCAGCGTATATGTCGTTTTGGGGTCGGCCATAAAGATGGACCTCCTTTACTTGATCATGTGGCAGATTCAGGCGTGGGGAAGGTCACTGTAATGCGTGTACCCCGACCGACGATGGAGTCAATGTCAATGGAGGCTCCATGCAGGTTGAGTACGCGCTTGGCGAGAAACAGGCCTAGTCCGGACACACCCTTGTCCGCTTTGGTGGTATAGTAGGGCGCAAAGATCTTTTCCAGATCCTCACTGGGGATACCGCATCCGGTATCACAGATGGTAACCACACACCTTCCGTCCTTCAGGAGCTTACTCGACACCGAGATCGTCCCTTCAGACTTGATGGCCTCCATCGAATTGACCAGAATATTCAGGAATACTTGCTGGATGGCGCCGTTGTCGGCGTGGATGGTCGGCAGATCCTTGTCCAGGACGAGCTGGATCTCAATCTGTTTTCCGTTTTTTTGTCGGTTTATGATGCTCACACAGTTGCGCAGCAGTTCGTTAAGATCCACAGTGCTTTGGTGCTGCGCCGCATTGATATTTCCAAAGGAGAGCATCTGCTCGATCACGTCGTTGATCCGGCTGCTCTCATGGAGGACCAGGTTGAGGATCTCCTGGTGTTTTTCATCCAGGCTGGAATTCCGGAGCAGTGCCCGGACACAGCCATTGATGTTCATCAGCGGATTTTTGACATCATGTGCCAGACCTGCGGCGATCTCGCCCAACAGGGCGAATTGCTTTGCCTGCTGGAGCGCGTGCTCCATATAGCGCAATTCGGTAATATCGTGACCGACCAGCACAGCACCGGCAATTCTTCCCTTGCTGTCCCGCAGGGGAGAGAGGATCAAATTAATGACGCAGTTGAGATTGCACCGGATCAGTTGGACATTGTTGAGATATTTCCGCTCACCGGTCTGCACCACATGCTGGAAATTGTCCTGAAAGGGCTCCTTCCATTCGTCGCTCACATGTTCCAAAAAATCACGGCCCAGCATTTTCCCCGCAGTCAGGCCGAAAATATGGGCGGACTGCTCGTTGCAGGTGATGACAGTGCGCGCCAGGTCCATGACCAGGATGGCGGCCTCAATGCTGTCCACAATGTTCTCCGTGAGATCCCGCTCCTGAATGGACTCGTTGTTGAGCAGGGTGTAGGCATATTTCATCTCCGAGCAGATCCGGAGCCACTGGAGGTTTTCTTCGTCGATGATCCCGTTTTTTCGGCAGTACAGGGAGAAGACGCAATAGGTGTTATCATTTCTGATGTGAATTTTCCAGAAATTATACTCTCCCATGGAGAATTTCTGCGTCTCCGGCCCGTCACTGAGCTGCGCGCCAAAGCGCGCAAGAAACTCTGTGATGACTGACTCGTCGATGCCATTCAGGTTGCTCTGGGCATCCATGTAGATGGCACCACGTTTTGTCTTGGTGCAGATTCCCACCCAATCGATCTGGCAAAGGGCATACATGCCCATGGCATTGTTTTCCTTCAAAGTGGTCTCAGCCTTACAGCTGGGGTCGTGGAACAGCATGACGGATCCTCCTTTTGTATCATTGCGGTGGCTTCGCAGTCTATGCCCGGCATATCTCCTGTGGGGAGGCCACTTTACGGTCTGCCCGGCAGTTACCATTATACACGAAGATCCGCCCCCCGGCTATAAATCCATAAGTACACGAAGACAGGATGCCGGATGCCAGGCTGGCATCCGGCATCCTGATGTGCTTAGCGGCCCTTGTAGTTGGGTTTACGCTTCTCCAGGAAGGCAGCGATGGCCTCCTTGTAATCCTCAGACTCGTGCTGCAGGGCGGTCTTCTCGCCGTCAAAGCCCACCAGCTCAGCAATATGACCGGGCTGATAGATGTTGTTGAGGGACTCCTTCATGTAGCGGATGGCCAGCGGGGGCAGGGAGGTGATCCGCTCGGCGATCTTCATGGCTTCCTCCAGCAGCTGATCAGCGGGGACAATCTTGCGGACGAAGTTGGCGTTGTAGGCCTCGTCGGCGGTGAGCAGGTTGCCGGTGAGCGCCATGTAGCGCACCACCTTGGGAGGCAGGGAGTAGCTGGCCTCAGGGGCGCCGCCGATGATGCCCACGCTGATCTCAGTGATGCCGAACTTGGCCTCAGGAGCGGCCAGCACAATGTCAGAGTAGGTGGCGATGCAGAAGCCGGCGCCGACGGCGGTGCTGTGGACACAGCAGATAACGGGGACCTTGCACTTGATCACAGCGGTCAGGCCCTTCTCCACCATGTCGCCATAGGGGATCTCATAATCCTCGATGCCCTTGTTGCGCTCGTTGAGCTCATTGAGGTCATTGCCCGCGCAGAAGAGGCGGTTCTTGGCCTGGAAGATGACGCACCAGATGTCGGGGTCCTGCTCCACCAGCTGGAAGACGTCGTAAATCTCGCTGTACGCCTGATAGGACAGCGCATTCACGGGAGGACGGTCCAGCGTGACGATACCGATGTGGCCTTTCTTTTCCAGGGACAGATAATCCATGATAAATCCTCCTTATCGTTCTGTTGTCGATATTGCGATCAAATATGTGGGAAAAATGCTTTGAACATAGCAGATGAATCGCTTAGATCAGAAAGGACCGTAGCCAATGAGCTGGGCAACGAAGACCAGGATGCCAGCCGCAATATTGAGGGCCAGCATGGGCTTCCAGATAAACTTGGCCCAACGGGCATAGTCCAGATTGCCGGCACCCAGAGCGGCCACACAGACGGAAGCGGTGGGCCAGAACCAGTTGGTAAAGCCATCGCCGAAGATGAAGGCCAGCACGATGACCTGCTGATTGACACCCAGCACCTGACCCAGGGGGGAGAGCAGAGGCATCATGGAGACCACCTTGCCATTGACGCCGGAGATGAAGAAGTTCATGATCACGGTGACCACGAAGATACCAACGCCGACCAGGGGAGTGGGGACCTGAGCCAGGAGCACAGAGAGGCCATGGACCACGCTGTCCATCAGGCCGCCGTCCTGCAGCACCACAATGATGGCTGCGGCCAGGCCGATGATAATGGCCGCGCCGATGATCCCCTGAAGTCCGCGGGTAAAGGACTGACAGATCTGGGTGGGGTGCCAGCCCATGATGAAACCGGTGATGATGCCTACGATGATCCAGTAGCCGGAGATCTCATTCATCATCCAGCCCCAGGCAGTGGTGCCATAGGCCAGGAAGCACAGGCCCAGCACGTTGAAGGCCAGCGCGATCTTGCGGCGGGTAGTGAATTCCTCGTGGTTTTCCAGCGCGTGCTTGGCAGCCTCTACCTCTTCCGGCGTTCTGTTTTTCTGGTACCGCAGCGCATAGCTGATGATAAAGGTCAGCGCCACAGCCATGAAGACTACAAAGGACAGAATACGCATCCACATGCCGGAGAAGATGGGCAGTCCCGCATATCCCTGGGCAATGGCGGTGGAGTAGACATTGATGACGCCACTGGTCCATCCGCAGGCGCCGGGCAGGATCACAACTGCTGCACCCAACAGGTCATCGTAGCCCAATGCTCGTACCACCGCTATGGTGATGGGCACGAAGGGGGTAAAGCCAATGCTCCAGCTGGCGGTGACGCCGATGACACCGTACAGAATGGACATGGCTATGATGGCAGGTAAGGCGGCATTTTTCCTCTTCGAAACGAACGTCAGAATACCAGCGTCAATGGCCTTAGACTCGTTTAGGACCTGGATGCCGGCCAGACTGAAGAGCACCATGCCAAATACCGAGGCATTGTTCACCAATCCCACCGGAATGGAGAGCATGAAGTCCTTGAGTGAAGTGGGGGTCCGTTCAACCTCGTGGTAGGAGTTCGGGTCTACCACTGTGACTCCGCTTTCATTGGTAACACGATCATAGGTACCGGTAGGTGCCACATAGGTGGCGATGGAGGCGATAATCAGAACCACGAACAAGATTGTCATGGTATGGGGGACTTTGATCTGCCGCTTTTTCTTTGTAATTGTATTCTCCATTAGTATCCCTCCTCGTTGATGGGGCCTCAGGCGGTGTAGACGGTCTCGCCGTCTTTGATGGTCTCAAGTACGCGGATGTCCTTCAGATCGATGGGATCAATGGCCAGGGGGTCCAGGTTGAGGATGATGAGATCGGCCAGCTTGCCGGGCTCGATGGAACCCTTGCGGTCCTCGTCAAAGCTCTGGTAAGCACCGTTGATGGTGAGGGCGCGGATGCCCTCACGGACGGAGATGCGCTGATCAGCGCCAAAGAGCGTGCCGCCTTTGATCGAAATCCGGTTCACGGCCGTCCACAGAGGAATGAAGGGGTCGGGCCCGATGATGGGGGCATCGTTGTGCATGGTGACCACGATACCCTGGTCCATGGCGGAGCGCATGGGGTTGGTCATGGCGGCCCGGTCCGGCCCAATGGTCATGCAGAACAGCTCATACAGGGAGGCGCCGGCAGAGGGGTAGTAGGAGGCCACCATATGCAGCTTCTTTACCCTGGCAATCTGATCCAGGCGCATGGCAGAGCCGTGGATGATGATGTTGCGGAAGTCGTTGGGGTCGGCATTTTCCTCCTTGAGGATCTGCTCATACACATCCATCAGCTTGTCGATGGCGGCATCGCCCATCGCGTGGACGGCAAACTGCCAGCCATTGCGCACGGCCTTCCGAATGGCGCCCTCCATCTGCTCCCGGGTGCAGTACTCAATGCCGTAGTTGTCGGTGGTCCCCTCGAAGGGGCGGGTCAGATAGGCGCCGCTGGACAAGGTGCCGTCAGAGATGATCTTCATGCCGCACACCTTGATATGAGACCGTTCCTCACCCACCGAGAAGCCGTACTTCTCAAGCGACTCGTCAATATTGTGGTAGTCGGCATAGGAGACGATGTCCAGGCTGGTCTTCCCGGCCTTCACCGCCATATCGAAGATCTCCATGTCGGTGGGGGTGGATTTACCCTCCTGGGCGGTGGTAATACCGGTAGAGAAATAGAGCTTCTGGGCCTTGTCAAAGGCGGCCAGCTTGGTCTCCATGGTGTCGATGTCCAGGTTGAAGATGAGCTCCTGGGCCAGGGGACCCTGGACCACGCCGTTGGGCTCCTGGGTGCCCTCCACACGGAAGATGGTGCTGGTCTCCGGGTCGGGGGTGTTCTCATCCACACCCAGCATCTTCAGCGCCACGCTGTTGAAGGTGAACACGTGGAGAGAGATGTTGGCCACGATGACGGGCTGGGTGTCGGAGACCCGGTCCAGGTCGAACTTGGTGAGGAAGCGGCGTTCCGCCAGGCGGGACTCGTGATAGCCAAAGCCCAGAACGAACTGATCGCCGTCCAGGTGATTGTCCTCTTTGTGCTTTTTCAGGATCTCCACGATCTGATCGATCGTGTAGACCGTGGGAACATAGAAGTTGGGCGATTTCAGGTCCGCCCAGTTGGCGAACTTGATGACCATGCCCACATGGCCGTGGGCGTCGATGATGCCGGGCATCATGGTCTTTCCCGCCAGGTCCACCATTTCCGTCTGGGGACCCTTGTAGGCTTCACAGGCCCGGTTGGAGCCAACGGCCAGGATCTTGCCGTCTTTGACAGCCACCGCCTCCGCGATGGAAAATGCGGCATCCACCGTGATGATGTTGCCATTGTAGAAAATCTTGTCTGCGGTCAATGAAATCCCTACCTTTCCTTTCCGTTCCGTTGGGCGCAGGCATCGCCTTGCCCTGTGCTGTTTCTATAAGCTGCCCGCTCGCCTGTCAAAAAATGCAAATCCGGTGCCAAAAACCGGGGATCGCGGTCAAATGGCCTCACACAGGAGACGACATGGGAAAAATGGCGTTTTCTGGACTGTTCGGGCCCTTAAAACCGTTCAAAAAGTCTGGGTGTCCGTCTTCGTCGCTCCCCGGATTTTGTGCAAAACGATGCACAACGTGCAGCGGGAGATGGGTAAAAATTGCACAATCTGCATATCACTTTTTCTGAAAACGCCCTGCCCACTCAGCCTCGTATCGATCGATCTCCTCCGGGGTCATCCCGTACTGAGAGAGGACCTCCTGGTTGTACTCTCCCAGATCGGAGGCGCGTCGGATCACAGCCGGAGTCTTGCTGAAGTGCAGCCAGGCACCTCTTGCGCGGATATGGGTATGCTCATGGAAGCTGGGCGGCAGCGGGATCTCCGTAAGGATACCGCGCTCCCAATAGTCCGGATCGGCGGCCACCTGGCTGGTGTCATAGATCTTGCAGGTGGCGATGCCCACCTCAGCCATTCGCTCTACCGCCGCGTCAATGCTCGGCTGGGCATCCAGCCAGTCCTCGATGATGCCCACCAGCTCCTCCAGATGCTCCAGTCTGGCCACATTGGTGGCGAACTTGGGGTCATCCGTCAGTTCCGGCCGGCCCATCAAACGGCAGAGGTTGGGCCACATCTTGGCGGTATAGGCCGCGATAATGCAGCTCTCCCCCGCATGGTTGCGGAAAATGCCATAGGGGCATATGGTGTTGTGGTGTCCCCCGGTGCGCGTGGGATGGGTACCCAGCGTGGCGGCCTGATCGAGGCAGGTATTGATGGCCACCAGCCCATCCAGCAGACTGATGTCGATGTACTGTCCTTCTCCGGTGCGCTCCCGGTGGAACAGCGCCGCCGAGATCGCCCCGAAGGCATTGAGCGTACCCACATAGTCCCCCAGGACAGTGCCGCATTTGGTGGGCGGACCATCCACCTCACCGGTCATGTCCATGAGCCCGCTCATGCCCTGAGCGATGATGTCGAAGCCGGGCATGTCGCTGTGGGCGCCGGTCTGACCCGCCACGGAGACCGAGCAGTAGATCAGCTTTGGGTTGATCTGGGCCAGGCGCTCATATTCCAGATGGAAACGCTTCATCATGCCCGGCTTATAGCTCTCGATGAAGATATCCGCCGTCTTCGTCATCTCATAGAGGACTTCCTGCGCTCTGGGATCATCCAGAGCCAGGGTGATGGACTTCTTTCCCCGGTTCGCCCAGAAATAGAAGAGGGCCTGCCCCTCGATCCTGGGCGCGATGCTCCGGGTGTCATCCCCCGCCACGGGGCGCTCCACTTTATAGACCTCAGCGCCGTAGTCGGCCAGCATCTGGGTACAGAGGGGGCCGGCCAGATTGTTGGTGAGGTCGATGACCTTGATGCCTTCAAAGATGCTTGCCATGTGTCTTCCCCCCATTGGACACCCTCTGCCCGGACTGTACAGCACCCGGGCAGAGAGTCAGGTGTTACCAGAGGCGGTACTTCTCCGCACCAGCCCGCAGCTCATCCCGGAACTTGGGATGGGCGATGTTGATCAGATTGTCCACGCGGCCGCTGACGGGCACGCCGCGCATTCTGGCAATGCCGTACTCCGTCACGATGTAATCGATGTCGTTCCGGCTGATGCTGACGATGGAGCCCGGCGACAGCACCGGCTGGATGGTGGAGATGGTCCCCTTCTTGGCGGTGGAGCGGATGGCGATGATGGACTTGCCGCCCTTGGAGTGGGCCGCGCCGGTGGCGAAGTCGGCGGCCCCGCCGGTCCCGGAGTACTGGACGGAGCCCAGGCTCTCCGAGCAGATCTGGCCGCACATATCCACCTGAAGGGCGGCGTTGATGGAGACCATGTTGTCATTCTGGGCGATCACCCAGGGGTTATTGGTATAGCTGCCCCGCATGATGGACACAGAGGGGTTGTTGTTCAGGAAATCGTACAGCTCCTGAGAACCCATGGCGAAATTGCCCACGATCTTACCGGGGTGAAGGGTCTTCTTCTTGCCGGTGATGACGCCGGCCTTGGCCAGCTTGGCCATGGAGCTGGTGATCATCTCGGTGTGGACGCCCAGGTCGTTCTTCTCCATGAAGAACTTGGCCACGGCGTTGGGGATGTTGCCGATGCCCAGCTGGATCGTCGCTCCATCGGGGACCAGGCTGGCCACATACCGACCGATCTCCATGTCCAGATCGCCGGGCTCGGAGTCGGGGATGGTAACAAGAGGCTCCTTGCTCTCATAGAAGGAATCGATCTCAGAGATGTGGACCTCCGTCTCGCCGTTGGTGATGGGGAGCTTGTCGTTGACCTCCAGGATGACCCGCTTGCACCGGGGAAGGATATCCTTCTCGGCGATCAAGGACAGAGACATGCGGAAGTAGCCGTTCTCATCCATAGGCGTGGCCATGCACACGAAGATATCGGGGCTCTCCCAGCCGCAGCGCTCCACGCCGTTGTGGAGATGAGAGGGGATAAACAGGGTGTTTCTGGTGGAGTCGTGCATGCTCCGGGTGTAGTCATCGGTAAAGCCGGTGATGGGGACAATGTGGCCCTTGCAGGCGGGGTCCAGCACAAAGTCATAGGGGAGAATGAAGCCGGCGTGGCGGATCATCACATTCTCCACCTTCGGTGCGATCTTGTGCAGGTTCTTCAGGAACAGGGTGGGCTCCAGGCTGTTATAGGAAGTCCAGATCTTATCGTTGGACTTGACCTGCTCGATCACCTGCTCAACTGTGGTCCTCTTGGCCTCGTGCATTTCCTGAATATTCATGGTGACCTCCCATTGAATGTAAATCATTTCCGTACCTTGCGGTACGGCCGGGGCATGCATAGGATCGCAAGGATACGGAGAAAGGGCAGCTTATCTTATGTATCCTGTAAATGATGAATCGGAGCATCTCTCTTAACAGTGGACGGGTTCTCACTTCCTTTCTTTTCGGAATGCCTTACGGCTATCATTACATGCAAACCGTGTGCCAATCCGCCTCACTGCATCAAAGCCTGTCAGCGCAGCAGTTTTGTCCGCTCATTTCCCCTGCCTCTTGTGCAAAAAAGGTACAAAATGTTTTTGTGCAACCGAAATTTGCACAAAAAAGAAAAGCCGCACCCGGAACGTATTTCGCGTTCCAGATGCGGCTTTTGCCGTTATCCTGGCAGCTCCGTGCGGCTCATCTCTCCTGAGTACCCAGCGCCTTGGAGAGCAGCTTTCCGGACAGGAGGTTGGCCAGAGCGAAAGCACAGATCCCGCAGACCAGCTTCGCCACAATGACCGGCAGGATCATGGTCTGCTCCACACCGGCCACAAAGCCCAAATGATCGCCGAAAACAAAGGCAGCGCACACTGCAAACGAAGAGGCCAGCAGCTTGCCCTTTGGATTCATGTCCTTCATCATATTGAATACGGGGATGTTGTTGGCCAGATTGGCTACCAACGCCGCCGAGGCCACCTCATCCACCCCCAGCAGCTTGCCCAGGGCCATCAGGGGACCACGGAAGGTCTTTTTGATCCATTCCACCATGGGAAAGGCTCCCACCAGCACCAGGGCGATATTGCCCACCGTCAGGAGGCTCTCCTTCAGGGGAGAGAGGACATTCTCGCTCTCCTCCACCATCAGGGAGAGCAGGGGAAGGCGGATTCCTGTCTGATACTGAAAAATGGCCAGCATGGTGCACACCGTGATGACGGCGGTGACCCCCACGCCAAACTTATTGAAGCCGTTCATCATGGCCTCCGGCTTGAACCACAGCCCGGCGGCGATGATACCGGCGATGATAATAACAGGGATCAGGTTGCGGAGGATCGCAACGGGAGAGAGTCCATAGGGGGTAAGGTTCATGGCGAGGCCGCCCACAAAGCACCCCACCGGGACGGTCACCAGACCGCACAGGATGCCGCAGGCCAGGATGGTACGGTCCTTGGCCTCAATGATGCTCAGGGCCACGGGGATGTCGAACAGAATGATGCAGCCCATGGTGGTGCCCACGATGAGGCCGGCAAAATTGCCCACCGCTACGTCTTCCCCCGCCAGTGACATGGCCAGACTGTAGCCTCCCATGTCGCTGGCCAGCAGGGTGGTGGCAAACACCGCGGGAGATGCACCGAAAAACGTATAGATCGGGGTGATGATGGGCTGGAGGATCATGCACAGCACCGGCGCGGCGGAGATGACACCCACCATGGCGATCGCCAGAGGGCCCATGGCGTGAAAGCCCTCGTCAAAGGCAGCCCCATATCCATGCTTGTTTCCCCGAATCTTGTCTACGCCTCCGACGATCATAAAGATCATCATGAGCAGCATGATAAAAGAATTGAAAGAAAAGCCACTGATATAATCCTGAATACTGGAAGAAAACTGGGACAGATCCGTCAAATGACTCAATAGTTCATCGAACACGGCCAAACGCCTCCTCATACAAATCTGCATGACAAACGCACCTGTGCAGAGCACACAGGTGCGGCTATTAGGAGCGCGTTTGGATAAATGGATGGAGAGTCGACAGAAAACAGAGGGGCTTCGTTGGTTGCTATTATAACAGCTTCATTGAGAAAAGCAAGATGAAAAAACTCCCTCCGCCAGCACAGGCGGAGGGAGCTTCGTCTATTTGATGATGTGGTATTTGGCCAGCTTATACTGCAGGGTGCGCCGGGAGATCCCCAGCTCCTTGGCTGTCTTTTCACGGTGTCCGTTGTGCTTATCCAGCGCGGCCAGGATGGTCAGGATCTCCTGCCGCTCCAGGGAAAGGCTGTCTTCCACGGCCGTCTCCGGCTGAATCCGGCGTCTGGCCGCTGTGATCTTCTTGGGTAGGTCCTCCACGGTGAGCCGATGCCCGTCAGAGAGAATGACCGCACTTTCTAGAGTGTTCTCCAACTCCCGCACGTTGCCCGGCCAGTCATATTCGCACAGAGCATCCCAGACGTTCTCATCCACTTCTTCCAGGGAGAGACCGGTATTTTTGACATGCTGTTGGATAAAATGCTGGGCCAGCTCCGGGATGTCGGAACGTCTGTAACGCAGCGGGGGCAGCTCAATGCACACGATGTTCAGCCGGTAAAAGAGATCCGCACGAAATGTGCCGCTGGCCACAGCCTCCTCCAGATCCTCGTTGGTCGCCGCAATGACCCGGGCGTCCACGGAGAGCCGCTGGGTCCCACCCAATCGCTCAAACTGCCGCTCCTGAAGCACGATGAGCAATTTGGACTGAAGCTCCGGAGAGAGGGTGGAGATCTCATCCAGAAAGATGGTGCCCTTCCCTGCCAGCTCCAGTTTGCCCTTGCGCTGGGTACTGGCATTGGTGAACGCTCCCTTTTCATGTCCAAAGAGCTCGCTCTCAATCAGATTGTGTGGAAGGGAGGCGCAGTCGATGTGGGAGAAGGGCAGCTTGGCCCGGTTGGAGGAGTAGTGGATGTTCTTGGCCACCACACCCTTGCCCGTGCCGCTCTCACCGGTAATGAGCACGGTGGTGTTCAGATCCTTCACTTTGTTGATCTTCCCCCGTACCCGCTCCATGACCGGGCTTTGGCCCAGCAGCATGGGGATGGAGCGGTCCTGCTCCCGCTCCAGATGGGCCGCTTTATTCTTAACCGCCTGGATCTGCCGGAACTTTTCAATGAGATCAGCAGGGTCAAAGGGCTTGGTGATGTAATCGTCGGCCTGCATCTTCATGGCCGCCACAGCGCCGTCTATGGAGCCATAGGCAGTCATGATGATCACCACCGTGTTCTTGTCCCCATGCTTGATCTGCTTGAGGACCTGGAGCCCGTCCATGCGGGGCATATTGATGTCCAGCACCACCAGGTCATAGGTATGGAGCTTATAAAGTTCCCAAGCGGCATAGCCGTCGGCGGCAATGTCCACCTGAGCGCCGTCCGCCTCAAACTCGACCTTTAATATGGAACAGATCGTGCGCTCATCATCTGCAATCAAAACTCTGGACTTCATATCAAACTCCTTCCCACCCTGTGCGTTCCGCGGGATCAGCGTTTCCCTCTTGCTCGCTGTGTACCGGCGCGGCTTTTCTCGCTTGGCTAGCATTATAGCACAGCCACACTGAGGGCACAAGAGATTGCACATGAGCAATTTTTGCACACTTCATGCAAAAGCTCCCTAGATGCTTGGTGCAAGAATGGTACATTTTTATAAAAGCCGCCGGCCCTGTCTCTCCAAAATCCCTGCCTTTTCAGGGATTTCAGCGTCTGCTAAATGTTGGCACGTCCCTTGCTGTAGTAATAGGCAGCAAGACAGACGGCTTGTGGAGCGTACCTTTGGTTCGGAATTTGCCTTACAACAGAAAACAGGACCTAACGATGTGACACCAGCCCTATGAATGAAAAGGAGTGAACGAAGAATGGAATGCACGAAGCAGACACCCATGTTCAGCATCAAGAAAGCTGCCGTAATCGGTGCGGGCACCATGGGCGCCGGCATCGCCGGCGTCATCGCCGGTGCCGGCCTCCCGGTCTGCCTGTTGGATATCGTCCCCCCCTCTCTGACCGCTGAGGACCAGGCCAAGGGCGTGGACCCCAAGAGCAAGGAGTTCCGCAACCGCTTTGCCCAGGCGGGCAAGGACCGCATCTGCGATCCCAAGCGCGGCGTCATCTATGACCCCGCCCACGCCGACATGATCCAGGTGGGCAACCTGGAGGACGATCTGGCCATGTTGGAGGACTGCGACTGGATCGTGGAGGTGGTTCTGGAGAACCTGAAGGTCAAGCAGGATCTGCTGGAAAAAATCAAGGACCACATCAAGGCCGATGCCTTTATCAGCAGCAATACCTCCGGCGTCTCCATCACCGAGATCGCCTCTGAGCTGCCCCTAGAGATGCGTAAGCGCTTCCTGGGCACCCACTTCTTCAATCCGCCCCGGTTCTTGCACCTTTTGGAGCTGATTCCCGGCGCCGACACCTGCCCCGACCGCATGAAGTTCATGGAGGACTTCGGCACCCGCATCCTGGGCAAGGGCGTGGTCATCGCCCGTGATACCCCCAACTTCATTGGCAACCGCATCGGTGTCCACAAGAGTGTTCAGACCATCCAGCTCATGCTGAAGTACGGCTTCGACCTGGAGACCGTGGATTACCTCACCGGTCCCGTCATCGGCCGTCCCAAGAGCGCCTCCTTCGGCACCACCGACCTGGTGGGCCTGGACATTCTCTACCACGTGGCCGGCAATGTGAGAGAGAAGCTGCTCTCCACCGGCAAGCCGGAGGACGCGGCCGAGGCCGAGCTCTTCCAGTTCCCCCAGTTCATCCATGACATGTATAACGCCAAGCAGTTGGGTAACAAGACCAAGGGCGGCTTCTACAAGAAGATCGTCACCCCCGAGGGCAAGAAGAAGACCCTGGTCTGGGACTTCAATGCCAAGGAGTACGTAGAGAAAAAGGGCGTCCATATGGATATCGTGGAGGAGGCCGCCAAGGGTAAGAACACTCGTGAGAAGATGCTCAAGCTCATCTACGACGACAGTCCGGCCGGCCGTTTTACCTGGGAGACCACCAAGAGCTGCTTGCTCTACTCCGCCCAGAAGGCCCCTGAGATTGCCGATCACTACACCGACATCGACAAGGCCATGCGCTGGGGCTACAACTGGGAACTGGGTCCCTTCGAGATCTGGGACATCATTGGTGTGGAGCGTTCCGTCCAGAAGATGAAGGAAGAGGGAGACGTGATCCCCGCCTGGGTGGAGGAGCGCCTGGCCCAGGGCAAGACCAGCTTCTATGACCACGACCCGCTGGACAAGCGTCTCTCCGCCCGCTATCCCGTCATCAAGGACAACGGCGACTCCGCCATTCTGGATATGGGCGACGGCGTGCTCTGCCTGGAGATCAAGACCAAGGGCAACGCCATCAACGATGCCTTCAAGCAGCAGGTGCTGGAGGCCATGGACCTGCTGGAGAACAACGACGCCTACTGCGGCATGGTCCTGGCCAACGCCAGCAAGAACTTCCTCACCGGCGCCGATCTGGTGAACTTCCTGAAGAATTCCGAAGCCGGAAACTTTGACGCGCTGCGCGCCTCGCCCAAGGCCTTCCACAAGGTGAGCCTGCGGCTGAAATATGCCAAGAAACCGGTGATCGCCGCAGTCAACGGCAAGGCGCTGGGCGGCGGTCTGGAGTTCACCCTCCACTGCTCCCGCATCGTGGCCTACGCCGAGGCCAATCTGGGCCTGGTGGAAGTGGGTGTTGGCATCATTCCCGGCGGCGGCGGCTGCAAGGAGTACCTCTACCGGTGCATGGAAAAGGTGGCTCCGTTCAACTTCCCCGACCTCAACCCTGTGGCAAACAAGGTCTGGAAGACCATCGCCACCGCCCAGGTCTCCAAGAACGCCTTTGATGCCCGCCGGATGGGTTTCCTCCGGGATTCCGACCGCATCGTGATGAATCTGGATCTCTTGCTGGACGAGGCTAAGAAGGAAGTCCTGCGGATGTGCGAGGACGGTTTCCGTCAGGCCATTCCCCAGCCGGTTAAGGTCACCGGTCTGAGCGGCCGGGCCTCTATCGAGTACACCATTTCCACCATGCGTAAGGGCAATATGATCAGCGAATATGATGCCAAGGTGCTTACGGTCCTGGCCAAGGTGGTCACCGGCGGCGATGTGCCCAAGGGCACCATGCTCACCGAGCAGGAGCTGCTGGACCTGGAGGTTGAGGGCGTAGGCGAGCTGGTGGTCACCGAGAAGGCCCGTGAGCGGGTCCGCTCCATTCTGACCACTGGTAAGATGCTGAAAAATTAAAGGAGGTCACACCGATGAAAGACGCTGTCATCGTAGCGCTGGGCCGCTCCGCCATTGGAAAGGCGCCCAAGGGAATGTTCCGGCTGTCCCGTCCGGAGGATATCGGCGCGCAGGTCCTTTCCGGCGTGCTCCAGCGGGCGCCCGGTATCGATCCCGATGAGATCGACGACGTGATCGTGGGCTGTGCCTTCCCCGAAGCCGAGCAGGGCATGAACCTGGCTAAAATCGTCGTCTCCAAGGCCATCCCCGGCCACAACATCCCCGGCCAGACCGTCAACCGCTTCTGCTCCTCCGGACTCCAGACCATCGCCACCGCCGCCAATGCCATCATGGCCGGTCAGGCAGAGATTATGGTCGCCGGCGGCGTGGAGCTCATGAGCACCATCCCCCTGGGCGGCAATATGTCCTACCCCAACCCTGATCTGATTCACACTCAGCCCAACTCCTACACTGCCATGGGCATCACCGCTGAAAACGTGGCAGAGGAATACGGCGTCACCCGTGAGGATCAGGATGCCTTCGCCGTTCGCTCCCACCAACGTGCCGCCGCGGCTCAGGCTGCCGGAAAGTTTGCCTCCGAGATCATCCCCGTCAGCGCCGTTACCACCTACCTGGATCAGCAGGGCAAAACCCGCATGAGCAGCCGGATCGTGGATCAGGACGAAGGTATTCGTCCCCAGACCACCATGGAGACTCTGGCCAAGCTCCGCACTGTCTTCAAGGCGGGTGGCACCGTCACCGCCGGCAACGCCTCCCAGACCAGCGACGGTGCCTCCTTCGCCATCCTCATGTCCGCTGAAAAGGCGGCTGCCCTCTCTCTGAAGCCCCTGGCCCGCTTTGTCAGCTTTGCCGTGGCGGGTGTGGCTCCCCAGCTCATGGGCACCGGCCCCATTGCCGCAATCCCCAAGGCCCTGAAGATTGCCGGCCTGAAGATCGACGATATCGATCTCTTCGAGCTCAATGAGGCCTTTGCCTCCCAGGCCCTGGCCTGCGTGCGTACGCTGGGCATTCCGGAGGAGAAGGTCAACGTCAACGGCGGCGCCATCGCCATGGGCCACCCCTTGGGCTGCACCGGCAGCTTGCTGACCACCAAGCTGGTCAATGAGATGTCCCGCCGCCCTGACAGCCGGTACGGCGTTGTCAGCATGTGCATCGGCGGCGGCATGGGCGCGGCCGGCGTCTTCGAGATCTGCCGCTGAGCCTCTTTCCTCTCCCAACACACACCATCCAACACACAGATTTGAAAGGAGCTTCTTATTTATGCTTTACACCGAGAATCAACTCAGCCTGAAGAAAATGGTCTCCGACTTTATGAAGGGTGAGATCGTCCCCATCATGGCCGAGTGTGACCGCACCGGCGAGCCTCCCATGGAGGCCCTCAGGAAGGGCTTTGACGTGGGCTTCCACCTGTTGGAGCTCCCTGAGAAGTATGGCGGTATCGGTCTGAACAATGAGGACTATGCCATCGTCAAGGAGGAGATGAGCGCCTATGATGCCGGCTTCGGCACCACCTTCGGCGCCTCCGACCTGGCCGTCAAGGTCGTCCTCCAGAACGGCACCGAGGAGCAGAAGCAGTATTTTACCGAGTTTGTCGCCCCCGGCAAGCTGGCCGCCTTCTGCTTGACCGAGCCCCAGGCCGGCTCTGACGCCGCCGCCGTGCGCACCACCGCCGTGAAGGACGGCGACAGCTACATCCTCAACGGCACCAAGTGCTTTATCACCAACGGCGGTATCGCCGACATCTTCGTGGTCATCGCCGTCACCGACAAGTCCACGGGCGTCAAGGGCCTCTCCGCCTTCCTGGTGGAGCGGAGCATGGGCGTGAAGAGCGGCAAGGAAGAGGACAAGATGGGCATCCGCCTGTCCAACACCACCGACGTCATCTTCGAGGATGTCCGCGTCCCCGCCAAGAACCTGCTGGGTGAAGAGGGCAAGGGCTTTATCGCCGCCATGAAGACCCTCACCCTGGGCCGCATTGCCGCCGCCGCCGGCGCCACCGGCATCTCCGCCCACGCCGTCCAGCTGGCCACCAAGTACGCCAAGGAGCGCATGACCTTCGGCAAGCCCATCGCCAGCAACCAGGCCATCTCCTTCATGCTGGCCGACATGAAGATCGCCGAGGAGACCTCCCGTCAGATGACTCTGTACGCCGCCCGTCTGGCCGACGCAGGCCAGAACCCCCAGATGGCGGCTTCTATCGCCAAGACCTATGCCAGCGACTGCGCCATGCGCGTGGCCACCGACGCCGTTCAGATCTTCGGCGGCTATGGCTACAGCCG
>CALWYC010000244.1 GCA_944385655.1 uncultured Intestinimonas sp.
TTGTGCCTCATCTCCTCCCTGCTGGACGGCATCGTCGCCCGGGTGGGCCTGTCCCTTCTGCTGGGCAGCGTCCTGGGCTTTGGCATCCAGGGCTTCTGGTACGGGAGCGCCCTGGCCGGCTTCGTGGCCACCTTCATCGGCGGCACCTATTACTTCAGCGGCGCCTGGCAGCGGCGCAGGCTGGTCTTTAAATAAACGCGCGTCAGATGATCCATAAAGACACCGTATTCCATCAGGAATACGGTGTCTTTATTGAAGAAGAAAGCAAAAAGACCGGCCAGCCTGTGAAGAGCGTTCACAGCATCCCCGGCAGCTGGCCCCGGGCACACTCCCTGATCACGGAAGAGGTGAGGGGAATAACGATATCCAGCCGTATACGGCCCAAAACCGATGGGCTGCCCGTACAAAAATGATGGGCGCATTCCTTGACAAGCCCTGCATAAATGGTTAAAGTAAACATAAATCTCGGGCAAACCCCAATACGAAAAATGGGGAATGAGGAAAATGGATCAATTACCGTTCCAGAGCGATATTTTTGACCATGTCAATGAGGGGATCTACATCTTGGACCGGCGGGGCAATTACATTTACTGCAACCAGGCCTTTTTGAAAATGGTCGGCGCTGCAAGGGAAGAGGCTCTGAGCCTCAACGCCTTTCAGCTGATCCCCGAGGGGCAGGTCTCCTTCAGCGTGGCGGTGCAGGCCTTTGAGCAGAAGAAACGCCTGACCATCATCAACAATGTGGTCACCCCAAAAGGATACCACTACCGGCAGCTGGCCACAGCCACTCCCATCTTTGACGGACAGGAAGAGGTGGCCTATATGCTGGTGGAGATGATGCGCCTGGACCTGTTCCGCCGCCGCTACCAGCAGGCCATCCTTTAGGAAAACGAACACACCATCGTCGTCCCGGACCCGGACGCCAGGCAGGAAAACCCGGAAGAGCACGTCGTTGCCGAGAGCGCGGCCATGGTGCGCATGCTGGGGATGGCCGCCCAGGTGGCTGCCACCGATTCCACGGTGCTGCTTTTGGGGGAGACGGGCACAGGCAAGGAGATGCTGGCCCACTATCTCCACCAGCGCAGCGGCCGTGCCGGCCGTCCCCTGGTGGAGGTCAACTGCGCCGCTCTGCCGGAGAATCTGCTGGAAATGGAGCTCTTCGGCTATGAGAAGGGCGCCTTCACCGGGGCCCTGAGCACCGGAAAGGAGGGGCTCATCGAAGCCGCCGACGGCGGCACCCTCTTCCTGGACGAGATCAACTCCATGCCGCTGTCCATCCAGGGAAAGCTGCTGCGCGTACTGGAAAGCCGCAGGAGCAAGCGCCTCGGGGCGGTCAAGGAGCGCAAGATCGACTTCCGCCTGCTGGCCGCCACCAATCAGGACCTGAAGCTCTGCGTGGAGAGGGGGACCTTCCGCTCTGACCTCTACTATCGGATCAACGTGGTCCCGCTGGAGATCCCGCCGCTCCGGGACCGGAGAGAGGACATCATCCCGCTGGCGCTTCATTTCCTGGAGCTGTACTGCCAGAAGTACGGCCGTCTCAAGACCCTCACCCGCCGCGCCACGGAGCAGCTCCGGCAGTACGACTGGCCCGGAAATGTGCGGGAGCTGAAAAATGCCATGGAGCGCGTGGTGGTCACCAGCGCCAGCGGGGTGACGGAGATCGAGCAGATCCCGGAGTTCCTCCTGGCAGATGCCGTTCCGCCGGAACGGGCTCACGGGGAACCGGCCTGCTCCGACTGGCACAGCCCGCCCCGGTACGATTCGGACGGGTTTTCCCTGAAGGAGTACCTGGAGGACTGCGAGAAAGCGATCCTCTCGGATGTCCTGAAGACATGCGGGAGCACGCACAAGGCCGCAAAGTTCCTCTGGATAGACCAGTCCACCATGGTCCGGAAAAAGCAAAAATACGGTCTCTGACCGCGGATGCATGCAGGTGATGCAAAAACGCATCTAATGCAATATTGCATCAGTCAGGCGATGGAGAGGTGATGCTAAATCGCATCACCTCTCCATCGCCGCTTTTTTGACAAAATCCGCTTTCCCTACGGCCCCAGCGGATCCCGCTGTTTTGTCGGAATTGGCATCGTCTTTGCTTTTCTATCAGGCTGTGGGCGGCGATCCGGAGCGGCGCCCGGAAAACAGTCAAAAATGAGGAGGCAAGATTCTGATGAGTCCCGAAGTACTGAGCATCATCGGCATTCTGCTGGGTCTGGCGATCCTGATCGTCTTTGCGCTGAAGGGTGTTTCCCTGTATGTTTTGGCACCCCTCGCCGCCCTGGTGGTGGCGATCTTTGCGGGCGGGGATATCCTGACCGCGATGACCGAGACCTACATGGCCGGGTTCGCCAATTTTATGAAGAGCTATTTCCTGATGTTTGCCCTGAGTTCCATTTTCGCAAAGATCATGAGCGATTCCGGCGCCGCAAAGGTCATTGCCCTGAAGGTGGCGGCGCTGGTGCGGAGGGCTCCGGCCAAATACCAGCGCCTGCTGGCGGTGCTCTCTGTCGGCATCATGACCGCGATCCTGACCGTCGGCGGCATCAACCTGTACTGCTGCATATTCGTGCTGGTCTCCATCGGCAAGGATCTGTTTGAAGAGTTCGACATCCCCTGGCACCTCTACATGACCAGCTCTCTGGGCTCCGGCTCCTTTACGATGAGCATGATCCCCGGAACGCCCGCGATCCAGAATCTGATCCCGATGGACGTACTGGGCACCAAGGCCACCGCCGCCCCGATGCTGGGCATCATCTCCACCGTGCTCTGCATCGTGCTCAGCGTGATCTATGTCAAATACGCGCTGACCAAGACGGAGAAGCGGGAGGAGCATTTCCTGCCCACCGGGGCAAAGGTGGCGGCGGCCTCTGTCGGCGAGGAGAGCGGCGAAGCCCCCAGCATCCCCCTCCTGGTCTGCCTGGTCCCCTCCATTGCCCTCCTCGTGGCCCTGAACGGGTTCCAGCTGAACGCGGTGGTCTCCCTGCTGGTGGCGGTGATCGCGGCTCTGCTGCTCTTTGGCCGCAGCCTTGTGAAGGAGAAGGTGAACATCGCCAACTGCTTTGCGGACGGGATCCGCAATGCCATCATGGTGCTGCTCAACGTGTGCGTGATCGTGGGCTTCGGCAGCGTGGTCTCCTCCACCGCAGGCTACACGGCCATTATGTCCGCGCTGGACTACATCCCCGGTCCGCCCATCTTCCAGCTGTTCGTCGCCGTCAACATCGCCGCCGGTGTGGCCGGCTCCGCCTCCTCCGCCCTGGGGATCGGGCTGGGCATGTTTGCCGAAAAGTTCCTGGCAATGGGCATCTCTCCCGATGTGATCCACCGTATCTCGGTCATGGCCTCCGGCGGACTGGATACGCTGCCCCACTCCAGCGGGACCGCCTCCGCCCTTGGTGTGGCCCAGCTCAGCCACAAAGAGGGCTATATGCACGTATTCTGGCTGAACACCGTCATCCCCGTCGCCGTCACCGCCTTTGCCTGCGTCCTGGCCTCCATGGGCATCTGCTGAGACTTATCTGAAAAGGAGTGTAAACATTATGGCTAAGACCATCATCACCGCCGCGCTGACCGGCGCGGTCACCCCCGCCGGCTACAACATCCCCGAGACCCCCCAGGAAATCGCCGATACCGCCTATGAGTGCTGGAAGCTGGGGGCTGCCGTGGTACACATCCACACCCGCGCCGCAGACGGCCTGGGCGCCATGAACGCCGAGGCCTTCGCGGAGATCGTGCAGCGCATCCGCGCCCACAAGGACTGCGATGTGATCATCAACTGCACCTCCTCCGGCGCGTCCCCCCAGCATCCCGCCACCGATGAGGAGCGCTATCTCCACCACATGACCGTTCCCGGCATCGAGATGGGCTCCTATGACGCGGGCTCCTTCAACTGGATGCCCGGCGGCGTGTTCCTCAACTCTCCCCAGTTCCTGGAGAAGCTGGGCGACGCCTACATGGAAAAGGGCATCAAGCCCGAGCTGGAGATCTTCGACGCCGGTATGCTGGGCATCGCGGACTACTTCGTGAAGAAGGGACACCTGTCCACTCCCTGCCACTATCAGTTCTGCCTGGGCGTGCTGGGCGGCATGCCCGCCACGGTGGAGAACCTGCTCTACCTGGTGCAGCACATTCCCGCCGGCTCCACCTGGTCCGCCTTCGGCGTGGGCAAGGGCCATCTGCCGATCCTGTATGCCGCGCTGGCCCTGGGCGGCCACATCCGCGTGGGTCTGGAAGACAACGTGGTCTACGGCTTCGACGACGCGGGCAAAAAGATCCTCGCCACCAACCAGATGCTGGTCCAGCGGGCCGTGGACGCCGTGAAGGTCTTCGGCAACACCCCCGCCACCCCCGCCGAGGCCCGCGAGATCCTGGGGATCAAGCCCCTGGTGCGGTAAGGAGGGACGTCACATGCAGATTTCCGAGATCAAGCGCGTCGCCTGCCTGGGCGGCGGCATCATCGGTTCCAGCTGGGCCATCCAGTTCGCCATGCACGGAATGGACGTGGTCATCCGGGACATCAACGACGAGCAGCTGCAAAAGAGCGCGGACCAGATGGACAAGAGCCTGGACACCCTGGTGGAGGCCAAGGCCATCACCACCCAGCGGAAGTCGGAGATCCTGGCCGCCATCCGGCTGACCACCAGTGTGGAGGACGCGGTGAAGGATGTCCAGCTGGTGCAGGAGAACGGCCCGGAGCGGCTGGAGATCAAGCAGTCCATCCTCGCCGAGGCGGAGCGGTATCTGGCGCCCGACGCCATCTATGCCAGCAGCACCTCCGGCCTGTCCATCACCGACATCGCCGCGAAGGCCGCCCATCCGGAGCGCTGCGTGGGCGCCCACCCCTACAATCCCCCCCACCTGATCCCCCTGGTGGAGCTCACCCGCGGCGAGAAGACCTCCCAGGAGACCGTGGATCTGGTCTACGCCTTCTATCAGTCTGTCGGCAAGGAGGCCGTGCTCCTGAAGAAGGAGTGCCCCGGCTTCATCTCCAACCGGCTCCAGCTGGCGCTGTACCGGGAGATGGTGGATCTGGTCCAGCGGGGCGTGTGCTCCGTCAAGGACGCGGACAAGGCCCTGGTCTACGGCCCCGGTCTGCGCTGGGCCTTCCTGGGCCACTTCATGCTCATGGAGATCGGCAACGCCAACGGCTTCCTGGGCATGATGAAGATGCTCCAGGCCAACGGCAACGCAATGCTTCCCGGCATGGCCAACTGGACCACCATGCCGGAGGATTGGAGCGCGTTCGATGAGGGCGTCAAGGAGGAGATGGCCTCCCTGCCCGACTGGATGGGCCACACCGACGCCCAGTGCACGGCCTACCGGGACCGGGTGCTCATCGAAGCGCTGAAGCTGCACAGGAAGCTCTGATGACGAGCTTTCAGAATCGGCGCTGGGTCTGCCTCATCGCCGCCATGGTCATCTGCGTGTGCGCCGGCTTCGGCTACGCCTGGAGCGTGCTGCAAAACCCCATCGTGGAGCAGTTCGGCTGGAGCGACTCCGGGGTGGCGCTGACCTACACCATCATGGTGCTGTGCTCCACCATGACCCCGCTCTTTTTCGGCAGTCTGATCCGCCGGCTGTCCACCCGGCTGGTGGTGGTGATCGGGGCGCCCCTCTTCGGGGCGGGGCTCTTCCTCACCGGGGAGATGGCCCGACTCTGGCAGCTC
>CALWYC010000245.1 GCA_944385655.1 uncultured Intestinimonas sp.
CCTTCACCGAGGAGGAGGAGGCGGAATACCTCTCCCTCCTGGGCTCCACCGGCGGCGCGGTGGGCTACATCGAGATCCCCAGCATCAAGCTCTCCCTGCCCATCTACCTGGGCACCAGCGAGGCCGTGCTCCAGGCCGGCGTGGGCACCATGGAGGGCTCCTCCCTCCCCGTGGGCGGCGAGAGCACCCACGCCGTCCTCACCGGTCACCGGGGCCTCCCCTCCGCCACCCTCTTCACCCACCTGGATAAGCTGGTGGAGGGCGACCTCTTCCACATCCATATCCTGGACGAGACCCTCACCTACGAGGTGGACCGCATCCTCATCGTGGAGCCCGAGGACCTGGAGGCCCTGAAGATCGAGGAGGGCAAGGACTACTGCACCCTGGTCACCTGCACCCCCTACGGCATCAACACCCACCGTATGCTGGTCCGGGGCCACAGGGCGGAGACACCGGAGGATATGCTCTACGTCCAGGTCTCCCCGGAGGCCCTGCAGATCGAACCGCTGATCATCGCCCCCCTGGTGGCCGTCCCCATCCTCCTGCTGCTGCTGGGCTGGCTGCTGTGGGGCGGGAGACGCGCTCCCGTCAAACAAACAAAAAATCCCAACGTGACAAAGGCAAAGAAAGGTGGTAATTCTGGTGACGACGATCAGAAAACGGATCGCTAGTCTGTTGGCGGCGGCGCTGTGCCTGTCCCTGCTGGCCGTGCCCGCGGGCGCCTACGTCCGGGTGGACACCAACAGAACCGTCTCCCTCACCCTCAACTTCTACGATGAAGAGCGCTCCTTCGCCTTCGAGGGCATGAAGGTGGACATCTACAAGGTGCTGGACATGTCCGACGCGGTGGTCTTTAAGCCCACCGCTGACGGGCCCTTCGCCAGCCACTTCAACGGTACCGAGGGCGTGGCCCAGGTCACCATCCCCAAGGTGGACCTGGACCAGAGCAAGTATGAGACCGAGGAGGCCTTCCGGGCCGCCTGGTCCGCCGCCTGGCAGGAGGGCTGGAAGAGCCTGGCCTCCACCCTGGTGAACTTCCTCTCCGGCGAGACCATCGCCCCCACCGCCACCGGCACGGTGGCCGTGGTCAACGCGGACACCGACGACAAGACCGGACAGGTGAAGTTTGAAAACCTGACCGTGGGCGTCTACCTGGTGGTCCCCGAGGGCGACTCCGACGGCAGCTACACCTACACCACCCCCTACTACCTGGCCGCCCTGCCCGGGCTGTCCAGCGCCGACGAGTGGGTCTACGACCTGGTCGTGCCCAACAAGTGGGACCGCAGCTACAATGGCGGCGGCGGCGGGACTCCCGGCGGCAGCACCATCAACCGCAACGTCATGAAGGTGTGGGAAAACAACGAGGATGTGGAGCAGCCCGATTCGGTGACCGTGCAGCTGCTGAGGGACGGCGAGGTCTACGATGAGGTGGAGCTCAACGACGGCAACGAGTGGCAGAAGAGCTGGACCGGCCTCTCCAGCGACTACGACTGGACCCTGGTGGAGGCGGACGTCCCCTCTGATTACACCGTGTCCATCGAGGAGGACGGCAACACCTTCGTGGTGACCAACACCGCCGACACCGAGCTGATCGAGGAGGAGCCCCCCCTGGGGCCCGGGCCCTCCGACCCCGGCACCGAGATCCCCGACGACTCCACCCCCATGGGCCCCGGTGAAGACAACGGCGGGGAGGAGATCATCGACGAGGACGTGCCCATGGGCAACCTGCCCCAGACCGGTACCCTGTGGCTGCCCGTCCAGATCCTGGCCCTGGCGGGGATCGTGCTCTTCTCCATCGGCTGGCTGGACCTGAAGCGGCAGAAGCGCCATGAGACGTAAACGAGCCGCCCTCTTCCTCACCGCCGGCGCCCTGTGCCTGCTCAGCGCCGCCGTCCTGGCGGGCTACAACCTCTGGGACGACCAGCGGGCCGGAGCGTCCGCCCAGAAGGCCGTGGCGGTGCTCCAGCAGGAGATCCCCGAGGAGCCTGAGACCACCCAGCCCATCACCCCGGAGGCCAAGCCCATGATGACCGCCGTGGAGATCGACGGCCGCTACCACATCGGCCTGCTGGAGATCCCGGCCCTGGGGCTCACCCTGCCCGTCCAGAACACCTGGAGCGAGTCGCTGCTGAAGTACTCCCCCTGCCTCTACCAGGGCAGCCTGGCCGACGGCATGATCATCGCCGGACACAACTACCGCACCCACTTTGCCAAGCTCAACACCCTGCCCGTGGGCGAGACCATCTACTTCACCGACGTGGACGGCAACCGGTGGACCTACAGGATCGTCACCACCGAGATCATCCCCGGCTACGACGTGGAGTCCATGACCGCCGGCGACTGGGATCTGACCCTCTTCACCTGTACCTATGGCGGCCAGGAGCGCTATACCGTGCGCTGCAGCCTGGATACGGACATCGGAACCGCCACCTGATCAGGCGGGGCCGCTGCGGCGGCCCCGCTTTGCCGCGCATATCGACAAAAACAGCCCCCGGAGCCAAGCTCCGGGGGCTGTTTTCATATTCCGGTCAGCGCCGTCGGCTCAGGAGCAGCGCCGAGAACAGGGACACCAGGGGCACCGTGAGCACGATGCCCAC
>CALWYC010000246.1 GCA_944385655.1 uncultured Intestinimonas sp.
TGCCCTCAAACTGGCTTTACATCGACACGAACTTTCCAACCTTCACTGGCGAGGAGAACACTGAGGAGAAGGTAACGACCATCCAGAATTATATGTTTATGCTGGTGGAGCAGCTGCGGTATACCCTGCACAATCTGGATCTGGCCAATATGAACCAGACGGCGGTGGAGCAGTATGAGACCTCCCTGACAGAGCCGATCTATGCACGGATCGAAAACGGAGAGGAAAACGTGGCCGAACTGACGCTGACGGCAGCCGGGCTGTCTCTGCGCATGAATGATGCCGAGGGGAACATCACTGTCCTTCAGCAGACGGTGGATGGGTTCGCGATCTCCGCCTCAAATGGAGACAGCAGTTCTACCCTGTACCTGACCAGTAACGGAATCGTGATGGCCAGCGCCGTGATCTCCTTCAGTGGAATGGTCACATTTACAGATCTGTCCTCCAGCGGCGCCACCACCATCAATGGAGACAACATTGTGACGGGAACGATCAGCGCCATCACCATGCAGGGCAATGAAATCGTCGGCGGGACCGTCACTGGCGCCACGCTGCGGAGCGTGTCCGCCTCCGACAACGGACTGGAGATCTACTATGGAGTGGTGACAGACGGCCTTCTGGTGGGCGGAATCCGTTTCGACGGCAACGGAGCTGGAACAGAGGGCGAAGCGGAGTACAGGATGTTTATCTATACCAACAGTGGATACACGAACTGGGCAATGAAGCTGCAATCCGCAGGAGGTATGTCCGTGGAAAGTGGGGACAACATCTATATCAAGGCGGAAACGGGACTGGTGCTGCGCGCCGGATGGGACCTGAACATAGAGGAGCCAAAGATCCTCACTTCGTCGAGAAACGTATGGGAACTCACCGATTCTGGGATCTATTACGGTGGGAAACT
The DNA here is from genome assembly GCA_944385655.1 of uncultured Intestinimonas sp. Lineage (GTDB taxonomy): Bacteria > Bacillota > Clostridia > Oscillospirales > Oscillospiraceae > Intestinimonas. Next base: position 902 of record CALWYC010000246.1, read on the forward strand.
GGTCATCAGTTCATCCGGAATTCCGGCATCTGGCATATTACCGCCGGTTGGGAGTTAAACGGATCGATAGAAGGGAAGAAAAGATATGAAATTGATCAAAGTGGTGAACGCCTATCTGGCAGCGGATGAAATGAGCCGAGAGAAGTGGCCGTATGCAGTCTCTCTGGCGGTGGTCAAGGTAAAGCGGGCCCTGAAGGACGAATTCGATTTCTTTGCGGACAAGGAGCGGGAGCTGATCGTACAGTATGCCGCAATGGATGCGCGAGGGAATATCAGGCTGACGCCGGAGGGACGCTTCGTATTCCGTGACCCGGCGGACGGCGCAGACTACGAACAGAAGCGCCGGGAGCTGGGAGAGACGGAGGTCACACCCACCCACAGGCTGCTGCGTGTAAGGGCACCGGCGGAGATCAAGCCCGCCCACATTGAGGCGCTGGAGGGCTTCGTAGAGTTCACCATGGAGGAGGGAGCGCTGTGAAGCTGCCCAGCGTACTGTATGCCGACGGGATCAAAAAGGGGCGGCAGGTACAATTCGGAGGCCTGAACCACAACCTGGGAGCGGCGGATGGTGAGCTATGGGACATGCGGAACCTGACCAGCGACTACTTCCCTCTCCTGGCCACACGACCGCAGCGGCTCTTCTATCGGAAGCTGGAAGGGACACCGGGGGGCATTTTCTCATGGGATGGCCTGGCCTGGGTGGACGGCACCGGATTTTACTTCAAGGGGGAGCGCCGGGGTACGGTGACGGAGGGACAAAAGACCTTTGCGGCCCTGGGTGCCTACATCGTGATCTTTCCGGACAAGGCGTGGTACAACACCCTGACCGGGGAGTTTGGCACCTTGGAGGCAGCCTGGAGCGGCAGCAGCCTAACCTTCGCCAACGGGAAGCTGTATGAGGAGGACGCAGAGGCGAACTGCATCCAGGCCGCCGGCGTCAACTGGGAGGACTACTTCAAAGCCGGGGACGCCGTGACCATCGAGGGATGCACGAAGCACCCGGAGAACAACAAGACCCCCATTATCCGGGAGATCGACGGGGATAAACTGTATTTCTATGAGTACATATTCACTCTGGACGGAGAAGACGGCGTGACGCCATACACAGAAACCGGGAGCCTTACCGTGAAGCGGATTGTGCCAGACCTCCTGTACGTCTGCGAAAACGAGAACCGGCTGTGGGGGTGCGATAAGACCACCATTTATGCCTCCAAGTTGGGGGACATCTTCAACTGGAATGTATATGACGGCCTGGACACGGACAGCTATTCGGTGGATACGGGAAGCGCCGGCAGCTTCACGGGGTGCACTTCCTACCTGGGGTACCCGATTTTCTTCAAGGAGGAGCACATCTACAAGGTGTACGGGTCCATCCCCTCCAACTTCGAGGTCATGGGCTCCGCGACGCTGGGGGTGGCGGAGGGCAGCGCGGGCAGCCTGGCCATTGCGGGAGAGATCCTGTTCTACCTGTCCAGGGCGGGGGTGATGGCCTACTCCGGAGGGATCCCGCAGCCTGTTGGGGCGGCCTTCGGGACGGAGCGACAGAAGGATGCCGTGGCAGGGTCTGACGGGCTGAAGTATTACATCAGCATGCGGGGCGCGGACGGGGCATGGCGGCTGCATGTCTATGACGCGCAGCGGGGGCTGTGGCACACGGAGGACGAAACCCACGCCACGCACTTTGCCAGGCAGGACGGGAACCTATACATGCTCACAGACCAGGGAGAGATCTGGATGGAGGGAAACATCCAGGACCCGCCGGAAGGAGTGACGCCGGAAGGCGCCGTTGCGTGGATGGCGGAGTTCGGGGATTTCACAGACGACGATCCGAACAAAAAGGGCGTGTCAAAAATCCAGATCCGCCTGGAGTTGGACGAGGGAGCAACGGTGGAGGTTTACCTGCAATTCGACACGGACGGACAGTGGCAGCGGGTAAACGGGGCCCTGGGAGAGGGAGTGAAGCGCAGCTACTACCTCCCTATCATACCTCGCCGCGGGGACCATTACCGGATGCGCCTTCAGGGCGTCGGGGGCTGCCGGATCTATTCACTGGTGCGGGAGTTCTACTCCGGATCTGAACTGAAAAGCACAAAGGGAAGGCAATAGGGGCCTGGGCAAAACCCGTTCCGGGTGGTTTTGCCTGGGAGAGGAGGCATACCGGAATGAATGAGCCTTGCCGCTTGCGGCGAGGCGAACGATATGGAGGTTGTGACGACGATATGGCATACACCTATGACGATTTCTTGACCGCCGCGGGCAGCTCCGGACTGCTGGGAGAGTTCTCCAAGGCGGATCTGGACACGGCGCAGAGATATCCGGAGTTCGGCCTGTCTATCCTTTCTCTGAAGAAGGACTACCACAACGCCACCACAGACGAGCAGAAGTTGCTGGCAAATGAAGCGGCCAACCAGCTGCGCAGTAGCTATGGGAACTACAAGGGCGGAGACAACGGCGGATCCTTCTACTCCCAGGGTAAAATCCCGGGGCAGATAGACAGTGTGCTGGACCAAATTGGAAGCTTCGGGTCCTTTTCCTTTGATCAGGAGGCGCCGGTCTACGACAACCAGTATGCGGAGCAGCAGCAGGCCCTGCTGGACGCCATTCTGAACCGGGAGGACTTCAGCTGGAGCAAGGAGACGGACCCCCAGTGGAGCAGCTACAAGAAGTCCTACCTGCGGGAGGGGGACCGGGCAACGGCAAACGCCCTGGCCCAGGCGTCGGCGGCCAGCGGGGGCAGGGCCTCCACCGCAGCGGTGACAGCGGCCTCCCAGGCCGGGGACTACTATGCGACGCAGCTCAACGACATTATCCCGACGCTGTACCAGCAGGCCTATGATCGGTACCTGAACGAGTACAGCATGATGCTTCAGGACCTGGGAGCCGTGAATACCCAGGAACAGCTGGACTACGCAAAATACCTGGACCAGCTGGGACAGTACAACACGGACCGGAACTTCGCATACGATACGTACCTCAACGGCTTCAACGTCCTTCAGGGGCAGCTCTCCTCCCTTCAGGGGCAGGATGCTGTGGATTACAACCGGTACATGGACCAGATCAACCTGGACATGCAGAAAGAGCAGTTGGAGTATGACCGGCTTTGGAACGAGGACGAGCGGAACTACAACAGAGGGCAGGACAGTCAGAGCCTGGCCCAGGCGCAGATCGACGCCATTCTGGCGGCGGGAGGAACACCGAGTGAGGAGCTGATCGGGGCGTCCGGATACACGAATGAGTATGTGCAGGCCCTGGAGGAGGCGTACCGACGGGAGGCGGCGGGCTCTTTGGGAGGCGGCGGTACCGGCGGCAGCACCGGAGGATCCGGGACCGGATACAACAACGGGAGCCTGACCACCACGCAGATCAAGCAGATGCAGACGGCCCTGGGCGTGGAGGCTGACGGATACTGGGGGCCGGCCACGCAGGCGGCCGCCGGTGGACTTTCTGCCGATGCCGCATGGGCCATTATGTCCGGAGGCGGAAACCAGGAAACCGGCGGAGACGAGGGAGGATCGGACCCCGGGGCAAGCGTGACGAACCAGACGGGAGACGGGTGGATCCGGGTGGCCGGATACAGCAGAGTTACCTGGCAGGAGCTGGAGGCCATGGTGGACCGCGGAGAGGTGATCGAAACCTATAACCCGGAGACCGGAAAGTACAGCTACCGGAAGAACCCGGACTACAACGGATAAGGAGGACCTGCCATGGCAAGCGATTTCCTGAAGAACGTGGCACAGAAACAGGCGGAAAAGATTGACCGGGAGTATGGCGCCGGCGCCTATGGCGGAAGCGAGTGGAGAACCCGGAACACATCTGCCGGCGGCGGGACCACGCAGACCGCGGCGGCCGCACAAAGCGCCCAGCAGAACCAGTTGAGCGGGGCGAGCTCCTTCCTGCGCACCCAGGCCAAAAAGGCCCGGGAGCGCGTGGACGCGGAATACGGCGCCGACGCATACGGGGGGAGCAACTACCGCTTCAACACAGCGGCGAGCAGCTTCGCCACGGTGGACGAAGCGGCGCCGGCGTGGGAGCGGTATGAGCAAATCACCGCGGGGCTGGCGGCGGGACAGGAGCGGCTGACAACCTCGCAGCAGGAGCTGGAGACGCTGCGCTCCGCCTATGACACGAACCCTACCGACGCCAATGCGAACGCCTATAACACCAGGCTGCGGCAGTTCCAGGCGGACCTGGACGCCTACAACGACCTGGTGGAGCAGTACACATACATGAACAGCCTGGAGGGCATCCAGGAGAGAGTTGACGAGCTGACGCCGCTTGCAGAGGCGGCGGAGGCGGCCAGGAACGAGGCAAGAACGGTTATGACCGGCCTGCGGCGGTACGGGACAGAGGAACAGAAGGCGGAGTGGGAAGCGAAGCTGGAGACGGCAGAGGCGGACTACGAGAAATACTCCTCTGCCCTGAACGATCTGGCCGCGCTTTACTACCAGGTGGAAAACGAGGATGCGAGAGAAAGACTGGCTGCCGATGCGGCGTCGGAAGAGACCTTTGGGAGCGTCGAGGCCATCCAGGAGGACATGAACAAAGTAACGGCCGTCATGTCCTACGCCTTCAACAAATCCGGAGACGCTGCGCAGGCGGCGGAATACACGCAGTACCTGATGGAGAAATACGGACTGGATCAGAAGGCCATCGACCAGTACGCTATTTCCGGAGCCGGCGGAGCGTACGTCCCCAGGACGGATGGGGGCAAGTACAACAATATCTACGAGCTGTACCAGGAGCTGGAGCAGCAGCGCGCCCGCCGCATCTGC
>CALWYC010000247.1 GCA_944385655.1 uncultured Intestinimonas sp.
GTTAGAGACACCTGTGTTTCATTTTCCTTTGGTGCCTTGAAGCGCAGCGGAAAGGAATGGTCATAACTATGAAGCGAACCCTGCGGCGCATAGCAAGCCTGTTATGCGCGTTGTCCCTTTGCCTCACCCTGCTGCCCGGAATGGCCCGGGCAGAGGACACGTCCCCGCTGCCGGAAGAGCCGGCAGCTATCGAGTGCATCTGCCAGATTCCCTGTACTGAGGACGCTGTGAATCCGGAGTGTCCCCTGTGCAGCCTGGAGGGTGCTGACCTGACGCTCTGCTTGGGTGTTGTACCCGAGACTCCCGCCGAGGAGCCCACCGAGCCCGAGGCTCCTGCCGGAGAACCTGTGGATGAGATCCCCGCCGAGGAACCTACGGAGTCTGAGATTCCTGTTGAGGAGCCAGAAGAGGATGTCGAAGATGAACCTGTCAATCTCCTCGCAGATGAGATTCCCGCTGAGGAACTCGTGGAGGAGGATGTGCCTTCCGAGGCAGATACTGTGCCCGAGGTCCTGGACATGAGCATCTCCTATAACGGCAGTACCATCGACCGGGATTTGGTCAGCGGCAGTTTCGTGTTTACCGCGGGTGGTGACACCGAAGTGGCCGACTACACTGCCACCATTGCCCTCAGCGACGATGCGGTTTTCACCCCCACCACACCCAGCGATGGGGATCTCTATGTGGAGGAAGTCGGCGTTGGTACGGTCACTCTGAAATTCAACCTGACCGTGGGCGACGTGGATATCAGCGCTGACCAGTTCGCACTGACCCTGGAAGAGACTGAGGGCAACGTCTGGACTGGCGGCTTTGAGGATGCCGTGGGCCTGTCCCTGGAGACCCTGGCCGGGTATCTGGTGGATCAGGATATTCAGCTGGCGGCTGGAGCTCTTGGCGCTGGCAGTGAGGCCCGAGATATTCTGGTCAATATGGATGACGAAAAAGTAGTGCTTGTCCTTTGTGACCCGGACGCCGTAGTCTACACTGTGGACTATGTGGTTGATGATGACACCACCATTACCTGGAGGTTGCCCGCTGGGGCGGAGATCCCCGCGATTGTACCGGAGCTGACCGGCGGCCAGGAATTTGCGGGTTGGTACACCGATTCTGACCGCTCCATCTCCTTTACGGAAGGTACAACGGTAACCAGCAATACGACCTTGTATGCCAAGGTGAATGCTCTATCGGAAGCAGAGGCGTTCCTTCAGGCATTAAAGGCGCACCAAAATGTTACTATCTATACGAAGACTGAGTGGGATACTTTTGTCGCAAATTCTGACGTGGTGGTTGCGGATCAGCTGATTACTTTAGGGGATGACATCGACTGTGATGATACCACATACCAGTCGATGACCTTCGCGGGCAACTTCAACGGCAACGGAAAGACGATTTCCAACGCTACCTTTAGCGCCACCAGCGATACCCCGTCTGGGGAGTCGTGCAGCGGTATGTTTGCCACCTTGGGACACGGGCAGATCGTTGCAAACCTGACGCTGGACAACATCGATGTGGAATATGCCGGCGAATATGCCGGCGCTCTGGCCGGGATGGTTGACGGTTGGTCCAACGACCGCGCATTGGTCCAGAATGTCCAGGTTCGGAACAGCAGTGTCAGTGGCCGCAGCGCCGGCGGCGTGGCCGGCTTCATCCGCAATGCGGATGTGCGTTACTGCTCCAGCCGTGATACTACCATCACCGGCCTTGCAAACGGCGGTGGCATTGTCGGCCTGAGCAATGCGAAGGTGGAATATTGCTACTCCACCACAAGCCCCACTGCGCTCACCTTCTTGGGCGGATGTGCTGGCGGCGTGGTCGGCAAGAATGTCCGCGGCGCTTACACCGAATACTGCTGGGCGACCATGGCGGTTGTTGGCGGTAGTGGTACAGGTACCGAAGCCGGTGGCACGGATATTGGCGTGTTTGATAACGTGAGCAATAGCACGACGGTCCGTGATTTTACACTTAAAGGCTTTACACAGGACTGCTGGGTACGCGCAGCTGGTACGGCAACTGATTTTAATACATCTGTTGTCACTTATCCTTTCACGGTAGCTAACTGAGCCTTATAAGACTAGTTGATATTATTATTTGGGGCTGTGCAGCCAATGCCGGTCGCACAGCCCCACTTATATTTGAAAAAAAGAGGTATTCTTATGAATCTAAAACGACTGGGGCAACGGATTTGCTGCGGCCTTCTGGCGTTCGCTTTAGTTGGCACGTTTGTGCCGACTGCATTGGCTGCACCAGATTCGGAAGTTGAACCTTATTTTTGCCATGAATAGCTTAATTTGAAATGCATTTGCTTTAAATTGTCTCATATTCCGTCTCCTTTCGTGGCTAATATATCAAAAAGAATCCGGAAATAAAATCGAGAAAGATTACACAACCTTACAGTTCTGCAATCTTTCTCGCGGTTTCGCCAGGGGCCCGTTTGGAAAAGAGAACCTGAAAGCGGCTCCCCTTTCCCGGGGAAGAAGTGACTTGGATGGAATGGCCCAGATCGTCCAGAATCTGCTTGACCATATACAGCCCCAGACCGGAGGATTCCCCCCGGAGACGGCCGTTTTGCCCGGTGAAAAACAGGTCGAAAATGCGGGGAAGGTCCTCAGGCGCAATGCCGCAGCCAGAATCCTCTACGCACAGCACAATGTCCGACGGCGTGTCATATGCCTTGACCACAATGGCGCTTCCGGCGTCACTGTACTTCAAGGCGTTTGTCAAAAGCTGATACAGCACAAACCGGAGCCATTTGGAATCGCTGTACACCACCAGCTGTTCTTCTGCTTCCAGCTTGGGGAAAATGCCTCGCTCAATAAAGCTGGATTTCAGCTCGTTGATGCTGTCTTTTGCAGCCTGCCGCAGGGAAACCCGCTCTGCATGAAAATCGTTTTCCATGGCATCCAGCTTGTACAGGTTCAGAATCTGGTCCAGGTCGTATTGTATCTGGGAAGCGGACTGGGCGATTTTTTTATAATCTGCCTGGTATTCGTTTTTCTGGGCAATCAGCTGAATCACGGACAGGGGCGTCTTGAGCTGATGCACCCAGCGGTAGATCATCAGCTTATTCTGGGCCTTTGTGTCCTCCATACGACTCAGCTTGGCAAGGTATTCCCTATAAAATTCCTGCATCAGAGCCTGATAGCTGCGCTCCTGCCGTCCTCTGGGGGCGTGGAGCAGAAAATGTTCCAGCTCCGGCTTTTCGTCGCAGAATCGTTCATAGAGGTTCCAGGTGGCATAGAGCCGATAGCCCAGAAAGCACAGCAGCAGGAACAGAGACAAAAGGCCGTAGTACAGCCAGGAGGATTTCGGCGCCTGGGCCACAACGGCCAGATAGAAAATGGGCAGGGCAGTGGGGGCTGCAAGAAAGAGCAGAATCACCCAAAGGTGGTCCGCCAGAAAGAGTTTCCACAACCATAATGGTGTAACGCATTCGGTACCTCCAATCTCAAAAAACCTAAGAAGAATGCCTCCAATAACCCTCCGGAGGGAACGGCTGTGCTTTCAGCATCGGAGGGCGGCATTTTGACACTGTATTTATTATGGGTAGTGTCTGGGTTCATTGTAGCACAGACATTGGTATTTCACAATCTTTCATGGGCACGGATTTTAATTTTTATGGATTAAATCTCCATCTTTGCGGTTGCTGCTTTCTGCCGGAGTGAATTGGCTGTGCCGGAAAGCGTTTAGAAAAGGCAAGAAAACCGTGCACGGGTTACCCGATGCACGGTTTTGGGGAGCCAAATGCAAGGCTCGAATCTTTTGAAACAGGCATTGGCAGCCGACTTTTATCAGCTTGCAGATGGCGTGCTTGGTGATTTCCGAATACTGGCAGGCACAGGCTTTGCCAACGTGTGGAGGTGTTTTCCTACATAAGGGGCCTTGGGGTTGGTTTTCGGAGGGGGTCACAGTAATCGGGGCAGCTCAGCGGCAATGGCGTTGTGGAACACCCTGCGGACCCGAAGGAAGCGCGTGTTTTCTCGGGTGGGGTGGACCCGATTTGAGAGCAGCACCGCATAGAGTCCGGTGTCGGGATCAATCAGCAAGGAAGTACCTGTAAAGCCTGTATGGCCGTAACTCCGGGGAGAGACCAGGTCGCCGTGGAAATTGCCTGGGGTTTTCAGGAAGAATCCCAAGCCGCGGTTTTCTGCCATACCCGGGGTATAATTATGGAGGGCAGCTTGCAGCATGGCCGGGGATAGGAAATATTTGCCCTTATGCCTGCCGCCGCAGGCCAGCATAGAGGCGAAGATGGTCACGTCGGCCAGATCGGAAAAGAGGCCCGCATTACCGGAGACACCTCCTAGGAACCGGGCGTTTTCGTCGTGGACCACGCCGCTCAGGAAGGTTGCGTCGGACAGCTTTTCGGTGGCGGCAAAATTATCGCCTGCCGGACGATAGCCGGTGTGGGTCATTCCCAGGGGAGAGAAAACGTATTTCTGTGCCAGCTGGTCCAGGGGCGCACCGCCCACCTGCTCCAGCAGCTTGCCAAGGACAATATAGCCCATGCAGGAATAGGCTTCCTGCGTTCCTGGAGTGTAGGTTAATGGTTCGCTAAGAATGAAGGAGAGAGCTTCCTTGGGAGAGGGGGCACAGTGCTCCAAATCCATATGGGGGGCAAAGCCGCTGGTATGGGTCAAAAGCTGCTGCACCGTGATTTCCGCCTTATCGGATGGGACCTCCAGAAAGCGGCCGAGCGTGTCATCCAGACACAGCCTTCCTACTTCTATTAATCGGAAAGTCACCGTGGTAGTGGAGAGAATTTTGGTCAAAGAGGCCATGTCGAAGCGGGTGTTCTGGTCTGCGGGAAGGACCGTGGGGTATAGCTGGGCGTTTCCGAATACTTCCTGCCGGAGAAGCCGGTCACCTATGCCCACGGCGGCAGCTGCACAAGGTGCGGCGCCGCTGCGGACGGCATCGGACAGCAGACTGAATGCGGTTTCAAAAGGTTTCATAAAAAGTCTCCTTTCCTGACAAAGCTCTGTGGGAGGGCAGATTGGCCAGGCGGAAGCAAGGTTCCTGCCTGTAAAATTGTTACATAATTTCAGGATTTTATAGAAAATTTTAGCCGATGTTCTAAAAGGAACAAAAGATTGGTAACAAAAGTTTTAACCGTTTCGTCCAGGAATAGAGTACATCATATTGACGTGATTGTCAATGTGCTGGAAAGAGCACAGATGGTTATTGTTTATACTGCACAATTTAATTGACTAAAATGGTGTAAACAGCCGAAAATGCGGACGCGTGAGAAAATGCAATTGACATTTAATTTCAAGAAATGTATATTGGAGTTAAGAATTAATTTTAAAAAATAAATCCCCACATGAAAAGAGGTTCTGCAACGTGACAAAAAAGTTTTTAATGGCGCTCCTAACCATATTTGTCGCGATGATCGTGATGTTTGTTGTGATCCAGAGTATGCCCGGCGACCCGGTGGATATTATGGCAACGGACATTATGAAACGCCAGAATGTTCAGTATGAAATTGCATATGAGCGTGCGAAATCCATATTGAATTACGACCCGGAGATGCCGATGACCCAGAGATTCTTCAACTATGTCAAGGGCATCGTCACCGGTAACTTGGGCACCAGCATGACCTATCAGAGAAGCGTGGCTTCTGTGGTGGGCGGTGCCCTTCCGTGGACGCTTCTGGTGGTCAGTCTATCGCTGTTCCTATCCTTTGCGGTGGGTGTTTTACTGGGCATCTATATAGCTTGGAAGCGAAGCAAGATACTCAATGCCGTGCTCATCGGATATCAGTCCATTTTCGGGGCCATTCCCAATTATGTGCTGGGCTATCTTCTGGTGTTCCTTTTCTCGGTGGTTTTGGGCGTGCTTCCTGCCCGAGGGGCATACAGCACCGAGGTGACGCCGGGGTTCAACGGTCCCTTTATTCGGGACGTGCTGACCCACGCCTGCCTGCCAGTGCTCACCTACTTCCTTACAACGGTGGCCGGCTGGATCATCTCCATGAAGGCGAACTCCCTGAGTGTGCTGGGTGAGGACTACATCACCTACGCCCAGGTCCGTGGCCTGTCCAACCGCCGCATCCTGACAACGTACCTCAGCAAGAATGCCTTGCTTCCTTTGGTTACCAGCCTGGCGGTGAGCTTTGGCCTGCTGTTTGGCGGCTCTCCTTTGATTGAGAACCTGTTCTTCTACCCCGGCGTCGGCTACTACCTGAATAAGGCCATTGCGGCCCGGGATTATCCGCTGATGCAGGGAATGTTCTTCATCATCATCACCATGGTAGTGCTGTCCAGCTTTGTGGCGGAGTTCCTGTATAAATACCTGAATCCCCGTCTGCGGGATGCATAACCGTAGGAAGGAGTGCATTTACCTAATGAGAAAAGAGCAAGAAAGCACAGGTGTTCGCAGCCTGCATAAGACCAGCGGTGTAAAATACTTCTTTTCTTCTATCTGGAAGAACAAAATGTCCCGGGTGGGTCTGATCATTCTCCTGGTGTTCCTGGCAATGGCAGTGCTTGGACCCTTGTTTTTAAACCAGCCCAAGTCGGACTATCTCCACCGGCTCCAAGGCCCCTCAGCCCAACACTGGCTGGGCACGGATTACGCGGGTAAGGATACCCTGGTTCAGCTGATTCTGGGCGCCAAGGACGTGCTTTTGGTGGCGTTCTTCGCTGGTGTCATTTCCATTACCATTGCCTGCATCGTCGGCATTGTCTCCGGTCTGCTGGGCGGCAAGGTGGATACCATTTTAATGGTAATCACCAATGTGGTAGTCACCATTCCCAACTTTCCTTTGACGATGGTCCTGTCCATGGTCATATCCATTACGAATCCATTCATGTTTGGCCTTGTGCTGAGTATTCAATCCTGGGCAGGCCTTGCCAAAGCAATTCGTTCCCAGGTGCTGATTATAAAGAACAAGGAATTTATTGAGGCCAGCCGGATACTGGGTATCAGCAACTTCAATATTATTGTGAATGATGTGATTCCCAACATCATCTCCTACATTGCCGTGAACTTTATCAGCATGATGAAGGAAGCAATCATGGCTGCCGTGGGCCTCATGTATTTGGGCCTGGTTCCCTTCCAGGGCAACCACTGGGGCATGATGATCCAGCTTGCCTTGACGGTCAGCGGTGCCATGATGGGTTCCAGCGCCATCGTGTACTTCCTGGCTCCCGTGGTGTGCATCGTCTTGTTCCAGCTGGGCTGCTACCTGTTTGCCACCGGACTGGACGATGCTCTGAACCCGAGACTGCGGAACTGAGAAAGAGAGGAACAGAATCATGGAACCGATTATTGAACTGAAAAACCTCTCCGTGGACTTTCGGACCAACAGCGGAACCCTGCGGGCTGTGGACAATGTGACCATGGACATTTACCGCGGTGAGATTGTGGGCATCATCGGCGAAAGTGGCAGCGGCAAGACTACCTTGATTTCCAGCATTTTAAGGACGATCCGTGCCCCCGGCCGCATTGCCGAGGGAGAGGTGATCTACCACTGCAAAGATGGAACCACGGTGGACCTGCTGAAGCTCTCTGAAAAGGACTACAATTCCTACCGCTGGACCGAGATTACCACGGTGTTCCAGGCGGCTCAGAATGTGCTCAATCCCACCCTGCGTATTAAGGAACATTTTCTTGAGACTGCCATGGCCCACAACAGCAAGCTGACCAAGCGGGAGATTCTGGACAAGGCGAAGGAGCTGTGCGCTAAGGTGCGCCTGGAGGAGCGGGTGCTGGATAGCTACCCCCATCAGCTCTCCGGCGGCATGAAACAAAGAGTCATCATTGCGTTGAGCCTGCTGCTGGAGCCGGAGCTCCTCATCTTGGACGAGCCAACCACGGCTTTGGATGTGATTACCCAGTGGTATATTCTGGATATTCTCCGGAAAATTCACGAAGAAAGCGGCATTACCATGGTGTTCTGTACCCATGACGTAGCCATCATCGGCTCTGTGGTGGACCGAATCGCGGTTATGTATGCCGGACAGATTGTGGAATATGGCAAGCTGGAGGATGTGTTCCTTCGCCCGGCCCATCCCTACAGCCGGGGCCTTATCCGTGCGGTGCCGTCCCTGCGGGACGACATTTCCAAACGAGCGGCCATTCCAGGATACCCGCCGAACCTGCTGGATCTGGCACCTGGCTGCCGCTTCGCTCCGCGATGCTTCCTGAAAGAGCAGGGCATCTGTGACGGTATCACCGGCAACCTGGAAAAAATGGTCTCCCTGGGAGACAACCAACAATATACCCTTTGTGGGCACTGGAAGGAGGTAAAACGTCTTGCCACCACTGATTGAACTTAAAGATGCCGGCATTCGGTTTACCAGCGGCGCCGGACGAAAAAAGAATACCATCCAGGCCTTGACCGGGGTGAATCTTGCCATTGACAAGGGAGAGATCATTGCAGTGGTAGGGGAAAGCGGCTGCGGTAAAACCACCATGGGCAAACTCATCGTGGGTATTCACAAGCCGACGGAGGGCCAGGTCCTCTACAAGGGCCGGGATATCTGGACTCTCAAGGGAAAGGATTACCATGAGTACCGCATGGGCGTTCAGATGGTCCATCAGGATAGCTATGCTGCCCTAAACCCCAATAAAACCATTTTCCAATCCCTGTCCCTGCCCCTTTTACAGCACAACATCGTAAAAAACGAGGCCGAAGCTTTTGAATACCTTTCGGGGTTATTGGTGGATGTTGGCCTGACTCCGCCTGCAATTTTCCTGGAAAAATATCCGCACCAGCTGTCCGGAGGACAGCGTCAGCGGCTTCTGTTGGCCAGAGCCTTGTCCGTGCGGCCGGAGCTTATCGTGGCCGATGAGCCTGTGTCCATGGTGGACGTGTCCATGCGGATTTCGCTTCTGAGCCTCATGGCCCGAATGAAGGAAAAGTACAATGTAAGCTTCCTGTACATTACCCACGATTTGGGCACAGCCCGGTATATTGCAGCCTCTGGACGAATTGTGGTCATGTATCTGGGCCGGATGATTGAATGGAACTCCATTCAGAAGGCAATTGACTGTCCGATGCACCCCTATTTCCATGCACTCATTTCTGCGGTGCCGGAAGCCGACCCCAAACGCCGCACAGAATTTGCCCGGCAGCTGCCTTTGCGGTCCTTGGACTTGCCGAACTTGCTGAACCTGCCCAGTGGATGCAAATTCCACCCAAGGTGCCCTTATTATGAAGAGATTTGCGCCCGTGAAGAACCGAAGCTTCACCCGCTGAATGGAGGTTATGTTGCATGCCACAGAGCAGAGGAAATTCTGGCCCAGCGGGAAAAGGAGAAAAGTGGAATCTAGAGCTAAGTCATATTGTCGGGCTGCTGCGCTTTATTGCAGCCATGACCGGTGCACTGCTGGTCATCAGCCTCCTCTTCTTTTTCCTGAGTGAAAAAACCGAGGCAGACAATGTGGTCTATTCCATCGCAATTTTGGTAAATCTCATAGCATTTCTCGGCTCCTCCCTGGGGGCTTGGAAATTAGACAAAAAAGACGAGGAGCTGACGGAGCGGGAGCGGAAGCTCTCTTCCTCCAAGAAGAAAGGAGCGCAGTAAAATGGAAAATAACAGAAGCTATCGCAAAATCTCAGAAAAAGCGGATATTCAGGCGGCCATGGCCTTATTCAACAGCTGTGCAGATAATGGCGAGGTGCTCTACAAGCGTTTTGATACAGAGACGGCATTTGAACGCTTCTTTCTGCATAGAGAGGACGGCGTCCGGACAATTTCCATTGTGGAGAGCCAGTATGGCGGCTTCGCATCCGGATGCCTGAACGAGCAGGGAACCAAGGGCTATGTGACCTTTGTGGCCGTTCAGCCGGAACGGCGCCGCCAGGGCGTTGGCCGGGAACTCCTGCACACGCTGGAAGAACAGTTGCGGGCTATGGCCGGAGAAAAACTGGAAAGCTTTGAGGCTTCCTTTTTTAATCCCATGAACTTCGTCTGGATCGTCCCCGGCACCGATGGCCATGAGCATCCCAACGCTCCCGGTGTGGATGTGGCTGGCAGCGGCTATCTGTTCCTGAAAAACTGCGGCTACCGGGATTTTGCCTACCAGAATTCCTACCATTTGAACCTGCAGGGATACCAGATGACCGAGGACGTGGCCCGCAAGGAGGAGACGCTTCAGGAAAAGGGTATCCAGATCACTTATTACGATTCCGAAAAGCATACTGGCTTGGAGGAAACCTTGGTGAATCTGAACAACGACATGTGGTACAAGGAGATTATGGCCGTGGCGGCCAAAAAGGACGGCCCACCCCTTCTCATTGTAGACTGGAACGGCAAGGCCATGGGCTTTACAGGCCCTCTGTACGTTCAGGAGAACGGCAGAGGCTACCTGGCGGGCGTCGGCATTCACAGTGATTGCCGCGGAAATGGCGCTGGCAAGGTCCTCTTTGGACGGCTGTGCACAGGTCTGCGAGATCTGGGCGCCAAGTATATGACTCTGTTTACGGGCGAGACCAACCCTGCCCGGAACATTTATGAGGCACAGGGCTTCAAAATTGTAAGAACTTGGGCGGATATGCACAAGCAGGCAAAATAAATCAGCAGATTCACGGATTGTACCGATGAATTACGGCATCCGCAATTAAAAGGAGAGATTTTATGACACAGGACGGAAAAAAAGTGATCATGGCAATTGGCGGCCATATCGGCGATGCAGAATTGACCTGCGGCGGTGTGCTGGCAACCGCCAGCCTGCGGGGCGATCACATTGTCACCGTAGCGCTCACCGGCGGCGAGCGGGGCAATCCGCCCCACATGACCGTGGAGGAGTATCGCAAGCAGAAGATTCAGGAGGCCGAGACCTTTGCAAAAATGCTGGGCGGCGAAGCGGTGGTGTTCCCCTACGTCGACGGAGAGCTTCCCGAGGACGACGCGGTAAAGTTCATGCTCTGCGATGTGATCCGCAAGTATAAGCCCGACGTGCTGCTGACCCACTGGAAAAACAGTATGCACAAAGACCATGAGGCTACCCACCGCATTGTCAAGGATGCACAGTTCTTTGCGGGACTGGCTTCCATCGAGCGAGAATTGCCGGCTCACTATGCAGCAGGCCCTTATTATGCGGAAAACTGGGAAGACTCCGAGGGCTATGTACCTTACACCTATGTAGAGGTGACACCGGAGGGCTTCGACCTCTGGTATAAGGCCATCTCCACCCACTGGTTCACGGTTCATTCCACCAGCTTCCACTACCGGGACTACTACGCCACGCTGATGAAGATGCGGGGCTACCTCTGCCGGAAGGAATACGCCGAGACCTTTACCGTTGAAGAGATCGAGAAGAAACAGATCAAGACCTCTTTCTGATGAAAAGAGATACAACCGCATTCCGCTGTTAGCAGGAGGCGGTGATAATAAAAAACAAGGAGGAAAACAAAATGAAAATCACGAAACGCGTACTTGCGCTTTTGCTGGCGGCCATGATGACCGTTGGTATGCTGGCAGGCTGTGCAAGCCAGGAGAGCGAAGCCCAGGCTCCCGAGGAAACTGCCGTGCAGCCCAATCTGGCCGGTGTGGACAACGACCTGACTATGGAAGCTGAGGGTGAAGTGGACACCAGCAAGGTCCTGACCACCCTGATCGACTGCGATGCCACCCCTGCTTTTAACGGAAACCCCTACGATGAGACCGCCGGTATCAACTGGTCCATCCAGCCCTTCATGTATGACTACCTGGCCTTCTTCTCTCCCATGCCGGAGCGTACCTTCAAGAACTCCCTGATGGAGAGCTACACCTATGAAGATCTGGTCATGACCATTAAGCTTCTGCCTGACCTGAAGTGGAGTGACGGATCCGCTCTGAATGCGGATGATGTGCTGACCAACTTCTATTGCGACCTGACCGCTACTACCCTCTGGAACTACATGGAGAAGATCGAAAAGGTGGACGATCTGACCATCCGCATGACCTTCTGCCAGGACAGCCCCCTGCTTCTGAACCTGGTGGTCCGCAACCCCATCCGTACTCCTGATGAGATCTACGGCAAGTGGGCTGAGCAGTACAAGGATGTCGCCGAGAATATGCGCGTCTACGACGAAGAGTCCAAGACCATGAAGTTCACCGACGAGGGCAACGAAAAAAATGCTGCCATTAAGCAGGATCTGCTGAGCTTCAAGCCCGCTCCCGACGAAGTCGTGTGCAGCGGCCCCTATGTTATCGACAAGTACAACACCTCTGAGATCCTCTTCAAAGCCAACCCCGAGTACCGTCAGGAAATGCTTATCCCCACGATCCGTGGCCTGCGTCCTGGCGACTCCCAGGCTTTTGCCACTGCACTTCTCGGCAACGAGTACACCATTGAAAACGGCGGCCTGAACCTGGACATGTCCGCTCAGATCGACGCCAAATACGCCGACACCATGCGCAAGATCTTTGTACCCGAACTGAGCCAGATTGGCTACACCATGAACGTTCAGGCCTATCCTCTGGACAAGCCCGAAGTCCGCAAGGCCATTTCTATGGCCATCGACCGCAACAGCCTGCTGGCCGTTGCCGAGCCTGGCAGCTTTAGCGGCAGCCTGCAGAATTCCGGCCTGCTGCCTTCCCTGGAGGGCACCTATGCCGATCAGAGCTTCGTGGACACCCTGACCAAGTATGAGTACAACCCCGACGAGGCAGCCAAGCTTCTGGAGTCCATCGGCTGGACCAAGCAGGGCAATATGTGGGTGGACGAGAAGGGCGAGTCCCCTGTGATCTCCATTGCCACGATCAGCAGCTGGCCCTCCTTTATGATGACCGGTGAAGCCATGAGCCAGATGCTCACCGACTTCGGCTTCAACATTGACTTTAAGCCCATGGAGTTTGGTCTGTGGAACGACTTTACCCGTGCTGACGAGAAGATGATCTGCTGCACCTTCGTAGCCCAGGCCCCCACTTACGCCCATCCCTGGGAGTGCTTCAACGACCTGTTCGTGGCCAACACCCGTACCGGCTGGGAGAAGCTGGAGCCTGGTCAGGACCGGATCTTTACTGACCCCGTGGACGGCAAGGAATACAACGTTACCGAAATGCTGCGCAAGATGTTCACCACCTACGATGACGCGGAGCTGAAGGACCTGACCCAGCAGTTAATGAAGCTGTCCAACGACCTGTGCGGATTCATCTCCGTGCTGGAAAAGGGTGCACCTGTCCGCATCTACGACCCCAAGCTGCACCTGCCTGAGGCTGAGATGAACGCTCTGCAGACCAGCTACTACTACTTCGGCGATTTGAATGTCATGCTGGCTAAGATGCTGCACGACAATCAGATCTACTTCACCAAGTAAGCTGAGCAAGCTTTTCCCTTCCTTCCTAATGTACAAAGCCAGGCTCTGCCTGGCTTTGTACATTTTCTCCTCGGATGCCTTTTTGAAAAATAGAAGGCACCCCCATCTGCCCTGCGGCGAATGGGGGTGCCTTAATGAAACGGGTCAATCCTTCAGAATTCCCCAGGCAATGCCGATCAGGCCGCCGGAGAGCAGATGTCCCTTTACGGAACGCTGCAGGCAGGTCCGTTCCGGAAGCTTTTCGGCGGAAACAGGTCCGGATAGCTGATATAGCCAGCGGTAGATGGCATTGTCATTTTGCTGAATATGATAGAGAGAGTAGTCGTCTGCAAAACGGCGGATGCCGGAATTTTCGGAAAGCAGGCCATATAATTCCGGAGACAGGAGCCAGGTGCCGCAGAGAATGGCCTTGGGCTTTTCTGAAATCCAGGGACCGGGAACTTCCGAGAAGAACCGCTTCGCCCATGTGTAGGAGGCATCCAGCTTCTCGCGGGTGAGCTTGGCGTCGGATGGGATGTGGACGCTGAGAATGGGGTCTCCTGCCCGGAGGCCCTCCGGGAGTGGCTCATTGCGTTCCGTCAGTCGGTATTCAAATTCCAGTTCGCCCAGCCGGAAGAGAAGCCCGCCGGTCTGCCGCCAGGTCCAGAAGCCCCGGTCATAGCCCCAGCGCCCGGTAATCTCGTAGGTTTCCCGCAAGAACCGGGGCAGGCACAGCATGGTGGCAAGATAAACGTCCTCCCCAATTCCCTGCCGCCCATATTCCTCCCGGGTAAAACAGGCGCCACCCAGGGTGGCTGCCAGCAGCGGAAGGCCGCCGTCTTCGGCATAGGTAGGAAGCAGAGCGGTGACCTCGCTCCATGCTTTCTGGGCGGTATCGGGTTTACTGAGGGCCGCCAGGGGAAGCTTTGGAAGGGAGGCAATCACAGAGGGCAAGGATGCAAGGACGGGGGACGGTATGGAAAGCTGCCGGGCCAGGTCCAGAATATCACTTGACAGGTCCTGACAGGCAAGAAAATCCATTTTCTGAGACATAAATAGGACTCCTTATATGAAATTTCCAAAGTCATTGCCGATGGGGAAGGGTGCTGTTCAGGCTCTTTTCCAAGTAAATGGCAATGTGGTCGTAGTCAAGATAGGCAACGGCAGAGTACAGAACGTCCACAGCCAATAGCTGAGCAATACGACTGCTCATGGCGCCGCTTCGCTGGGCAATCTCCGGCGCAGAAATATGAAGCACCACGTCTGCGTTTTGGGCCAGGGTGCTTTTCCCGAATTCCGTCAAGGTGATGACCGGGGTCTGGCACGCCTTTGCAAGGTTCAGAATCTCCAGAATTTCCTTGGTGCTGCCGGACATCGAAATGAGAACCGCCACGTCTCTTGAGGTCATGTTGGCGGCATACACCAGCTGCACGTGATGGTCCAGACTGAAAAAGGTGTTTTTGTTGATCCGCAGCAGCTTGCTGTGAAGATCCTCACCCACCAGGGCAGAGGCACCCACTCCGAAGATCCGGACGGATTTGGCACACAGGATCTTCTGGGCGGCCAATTCCACGGCTTTGGGGTCCAGCAGAGTGGCGGTGTCATGAATGGCTCGGAGACTGTTGTTTTTGGCGGTCTCAATCAGCTCATCAATGGTCTCTGCGTCGCCGATATCGGAAAAGGGCAGGGCGGGAAGGGACTCGTCCGCATCCTTGTGAAGCTCGGAGAAGAGGGCCTTCTTCAGGGCCTTCAGGCCGTCAAAGCCAATGGTCTTGCTGAAGCGGACCCAGGCTGCTTTGCTGACGCCGGACTGTTTTGCCAGATCTGCGATGGGGTAGCGAAAAACATCGTTGATATGGCCGAGAAAATAGTCGGCGACCTTCTTTTCTGCGTTGCTCAAATTTTCGTACACGCCTTTTGTTCTGAGTTCAATATTTGTCATAACAAATTCCTTCCCTTCGGAAATTTTGCAATTCGATATGGTAAAAACAGCAGACAGCGGACTGTACCGACAGATCGGGACGGCACAAATTCTGGTAGCTGCGAATTATGAAGGACGGAGGCTGACAGAGTCAAAAATCGGAGCAGCAGCAGTATGGTGCACCGAGCAGAACAGACGGAATTTCTAAAAAGTTTCACGGATAAGTACATTAAACGTGTTTTTGTTTCATCATATCAAAATTTGGATCATGCCGTCAATAGGGTTTTTACAATTCGTGCATATCGCACAACTAGATAATATAATATAGTGCATTTTGTATAAATAGCACAAAACCGTATTGATTTCTAAAAAATAATTGGTATAATAAAACTAGGTTAAATATTCCTGCTTATTTTTTTGACCCAGATAGAAATTTTGTTTCGCTGAATTGGAACAAAATAAGAAACTTTGGATTTGGTAAGCGAAGGATATTTATTGGACAGAAAACACAGAGGAAAAACAGGCGGAAGCGCATCGGAATCGCCCCCTGAAAACACCATATGTGGGATTAAAACATAGGAGGAGCTTAACATGGTAGAATTGCAGCGAATCGCTACAGAACAGCGAAACCCGAATACAGCCCATATCGATACCCTGTCTACGCTGGATATGGTAAAACTCATCAACCAGGAGGACCACAATGTAGCCGACGCGGTGGCGGCGGTAACCCCTAAAATCGCAGAGGCCATCGATGTGATTGCAGATCGGCTCAGTAACGGGGGACGTCTCATTTACTCCGGCTGCGGTACATCCGGCAGACTGGGAATTCTGGACGCTGTAGAGTGTCCACCCACCTACTCCACAGACCCGGAGCTGGTGCAGGGCCTCATCGCCGGGGGCTATCCCGCCATCTTCAAAGCTGTGGAAGGCGCGGAGGATAATTTTGACCTGGGACGAATGGACCTGGAAGGCATCCACTTCTCCGAAAAGGATGTTCTGGTGGGACTGGCGGCAAGTGGAAGAACGCCCTATGTGCTGGGCGCTATGGAATATGCAAAAAAGCTGGGTGCGGCGGTCATCGGCGTTACCTGCTGCCCGGGATCGGAAATCGATCAGTCTGCGGACATCGGCATCTCGCCCACCCCGGGTCCTGAGGTCATCACCGGCTCCACCCGCATGAAGAGCGGCACTGCCCAGAAGATGGTGCTGAATATGCTCTCCACCGGCACCATGATCAAAATGGGCAAGGTATACGGAAACCTTATGGTGGACGTAAAGCCCTCTAACGAGAAGCTGGTCCGTCGCTGCATTACCATTGTCTGCGCTGCCGCTGAATGCGACGAGCAGACTGCCATAGCCGCCCTGGAGGCCTGCGGCTATCATCCAAAGACGGCTATTGTAATGATTTTAAAGAATACGGATACAGCTCAGGCGGAGGCCCTTTTGGCTCAGGCAAACGGCCGCATCGCCAGAGTTCTGGAAGTTTAAGCAAAACTGGTACATTACAAAGGAGTCAAAATTATGATTTTATTTGGCGTGGATTGCCTGGACGAGCATTTGGATTTGCTCATGGGCCGTGTCGCTCTGCTGACAGCGCCCTCCGGGCGTACGGCGGACAATCGCTCTACCATCGAAAAACTTCAGGGCTGCTGCAGCTTGCAGCTGCTGCTGGCACCGGAACATGGCGTCCGAGGGGATAAGCCTGCAGGAGCGCTGTTTACAGACGAGACCGACGAGGAAAGCGGTCTGCCTGTGTGCAGCCTGTACACGGAAAACTCCAAACGTCTTTCCCGGCGGGTTTTAGACTGCTTCGACACCTTGGTATACGACATTACGGACGTGGGCAGCCGATATTACACCTTTATCAGCACCCTGCGGTATTGCCTGGAGGACTGCGCTGCGGCGGGAAAACGGTTCGTTGTGCTGGACCGTCCCAATCCCCTGGGCAGCCGGGTGGAGGGCGGACTGCTGCGAATGGAAAACAGCAGTTTTGTCGGCATCTATGATCTGCCGGTGTGCTACGGCCTGACCTGCGGCGAGCTTGCCCTGATGATGAACGAGGAACAACATATCGGATGTGACCTCCATGTGGTGCGCTGCAAAGGGCTGGACGGCAATATGACCTTCCGGGACTGGGGCCGTCCCTGGATCATGCCCAGCTTAAATATGCCGCGTTATGAGACTGCGCTGCTCTACCCCGGCACCTGTATGTTTGAAGGTACCAACTGCTCGGAAGGCCGAGGCACTGCGGACCCCTTTGCCATTATCGGTGCACCCTTTGTGAAGGCCGAGGCCTTCACAAGAGAATTTGAAGCGCTGGGGCTTCCTGGCGTTATGGGAACGCCAATCTACTTCACTCCCACCACCTCCAAGCATCAAGGGGTCCTCTGCGGCGGCATTCACCTGCATATTACCGATGAAAAGGCACTGGAACCTGTAAAGCTGGGGGTTCTGATGCTGGATCTGCTGAGACGGATGTACCCGGATGACTTTCAGTTCCTGCCCCCTGTGCGGGAAGGGGGAAAACCCTTCATCACTCTGATTGCCGGACATCGGGACTTTGAATCCCCCAATTGGGATGCTTCCGTCATCCTGAGCAGATACGAAGCGGAGAGCGAAAGCTACAGCAGCCGCATGCGTCCCTACGAAATCTATACAAGGAGCCTATGACCATGGAATTGACTATTCGGCAAATGATTGGGCAGAAAACCATCCTGGGTTTTCATGGCCCGGACCTTCCCGAGGATTTTGAAGCTTTCATCCGAGAATACCAGGTAGGCAATGTGATTTTGTTTCAGAGGAATGTGCAAAGCGCCGACCAGCTTTACACGCTCTGCCAGAAAATTCGCCGGGTCATTCTGGAAGCCACCGGTTTTCCACCCTTTATCGTCATCGACCAAGAAGGCGGACTGGTGTCCCGGATTCCGCCGGATGCAGTGAACGTGCCCAGCGCTATGGCTCTGGGTGCCACGGGTAACCCCGAGAATGCCTTTGAAGCGGCGAAAATCACTGCCCGGCAGCTCCGGGGTCTGGGACCAAACTTTACCATGGCACCAGTGCTGGACGTCAATAGCAACGCTGACAACCCAGTCATCGGTGTACGCAGTTACGGCGACGATCCCAGACTGGTAGCAGTCTTTGGAGAAGCCGCGGTCCGAGGCTATGAGGATTCCGGCGTGCTGTGCTGCGGTAAGCACTTCCCGGGCCATGGAGATACCTCGGTGGACAGCCATGTGGGCCTGCCCTGTGTAGATAAGACTGTGGAAGAGCTGGAAAAAATGGAACTGATTCCCTTCCGCCGGGCAATTGAGGCAGGAATCCCTGCCATTATGAGTACCCACATTCTCTTTCCTAAGATTGAGCCCGATAAGGTGCCAGGCACCATGTCCCGGAAGATCATCACAGGGCTTCTGAAGGAGAGACTGGGATTCCAGGGACTGGTGTTCACAGATTGCCTGGAAATGAATGCCATTCAGAAATTCTACGGCACCGCCAAAGGCATGGTGGAGGCTTTCCGGGCCGGCGTGGATTTGGCGGAGATTTCCAGCACGTTCTCTCTGGAATGCGACGCTGTACGCTACGCCAACGAGGTGGCGGAGCAGGGCGGCCTCGATATGGACGAGATGCGCGCTTCTGTGAAAAAGATTCTTGCTTTTAAGGAAAAACTGGCAGATTATCCTCTGGAGAGAAGCCTATGCAACCAGCCCAAGGACAGGGAAGCTTCGAGAAAAATGGCCCGTCAAGCACTGTGCATGTACGATGGTACACCCTTTGCGGTGACGGAGAAAACCTTTTTCTGCGGCTGTGCGGACTACCGTACGACCGAGGCGGCAAATCTGATTGCCTGTGTAGAGCCCTTTGCGGAGTACATGACGAAGCACTTTGGGGGCGGTGGAATGACCACGGGAAAGAATCCCCAGGACGAGGAAGTGCACAAAATCGTCAATGAGGCATCCCGGTGGGATAACATTGTCCTTGCCACCTGCAATGCACATCTGTATACAGGCCAGCTGGAACTGGCAAAGGCTCTGGCGGCCACGGGAAAGCCCTTGATGATCGTGACTACCCGCAACCCCTATGACTTGCCGAAGCTGCCGGCCTGTGCTTGCAAGATAGCTGCCTTTGACTACACAAAAGACTGCTTTGACGCTTTGATCGATGTGTTCCAAGGCGCACCTTTGACGGGAACCATGCCGGTTTCTTTGTGAGGTGGCGATTGTGTTTGTAGCAGGCATTGACGGCGGCGGCACACACACCCGGTTGGAACTGCGGGATGAAAAGAATCAATTCATTCGACGGATGACCTTCGGCCCCTTTAACCTTAACAGCATCGGCGAGACGGCATTTCGGAGCCTTCTCCATGAGGTGCTGGATGCCTGCGGCGATCTGTCCCAGTGCTGGGGCTTATGCATTGGTGCAGCAGGGGTGTCTAACTCCCGGGTAAAGGAAATTTTATCGGAGGTGCTGGGAAACGCCGGAATGAAGGGCCCCTGGAAGCTGTGCGGTGACCAGGAGATTGCCCTGCGGGGGGCTATGGACACACCGGGTCTCGCGGTAATCGCCGGAACCGGCTCCATATGCTTCGGCAAGAATGAAAGCGGCGACACGGCCCGCAGCGGCGGCTTTGGTCACCTGATTGACGACGGCGGCAGCGGCTATGCCCTGGGGCGGGATGCTCTGTCAGCTGCTGTACGTTTCCTGGATGGCCGCGGCGGCAGCAAAGCGCTCTGCCATGGGATCTTTGAAAATCTCGGTATCTCCTCGGCGGAAGAGCTTGTCCGGTTTGTCTACGGGCAGGAAACCAACAAGTCGGACATTGCTAAGCTGTCCGGGGTTGTACTGGCTCTGGCCGGGCAGGGAGAGAATACCTCGGCGGAGATATTGACCCAGGGGGCGGAAGAGATTGCCTGCATGGTGAAGGCGGTACAGAATCGGCTGAACCTGCCAAATTGCCCCATCGCATTGCTGGGAGGACTGCTGGAATCGGAGAACCCTTACCGTCAGGCTGTGGAAAAAGCTCTGGCGCCCTATGGTAAGACCCAGTATCCCTGCCATGACGCTCTGTGGGGCGCAGCCCAGATGGCCTGGGAGCTGGCCTGATCAGTCATAATCACCGGATTTCTTCCTGAAATCCGGTGATATTCTAAGTTTATACGTCTGCGAAGGACGAGCGACAGCTGGCGGATGACCAGCCGGCCATCACCTGGGGAAAACGGACGTCTTGGCAGGCGTCTCTCTGCGGGTAAAATAAGGGACAGGGAAAATCGAAATTGCATCCTATTGTGCCCTGTGGTATAGTAACCGTAGAAATCGATATCGAGGGGATTCGGACATTTTATGACGCTTTCTGTGCTTATCCAGCAAATTCTCATCATCTTTATGGAGATTGGCATCGGTCTTACAGCCGCGAAATGCGGTATTATCAAAGAAAGTGACAGTAAATTCCTGTCCAATCTGGTCATGTGGGTGACACTGCCGTGTACCCTGCTTGCCAGCACCAACGTCTCCGGCGGCAGAGAGACGGTACTTCTGATGCTTATGAGCTTCGGCCTGCTCATCAGTTTCTACCTGGTCTGCACCGGGGTGTGCCTGGCCATCAGCCGGAAATTAAGGCTGACCCCCGGGCAGAAGGCCGTGTTCATCGGCACCACGGTGCTCCCCAACAGTGCATTTATCGGCATTCCGCTGGCCTCCGCCATTCTGGGACAGGCTCTGGGGACGGTCTACGGCGCTGTAGGACTTATGGCTTATAACCTGATGTTCTTCACCTATGTGACCAGGCTGTTCCAGCCGGAGAGCAAGCTGAGCTTCAAGCAGTTTCTGACGCCTTGCAACATCTGTACCGCCGTGATGATTTTGATGCTCCTGGCGGGGCTGCGGTTCCCTGCGCCTGTCCAGAGCTTCCTCTCCGCCGTGGGCAACTGCACCACGCCGTTGGCCCTTATGGTGGCTGGCGCCATGCTGGCGGGAAGCCGGGCCATGGACCTGCTCAAGCGGCCGCTCCTCTACCTGGTTACGGGCCTGCGGTGCATCCTGTTTCCCCTGGTACTTATCCTCATTTTGCGGCTTCTGCCCCTGGAACGGACTCTCTGCATGGGCGTCAGCATCCTCGCCGCTTGTCCCGCCGGAAGCCTCACGGCGGTGCTGGCCCGGCAGTATGACCTGGAGGGGGAGCTTGCCAGCCAGGCCGTCGCCCAATCCACACTGTTTATCTTGATCAGCATACCTCTGCTGCTATCCTTGGCGAGTAAGCTGTTCTGATGAAAATAAAGATTTGAACAGGGCGCCTGCATGGATTGACATTGCCCTGCAAAAAGCCTCAAAGAGGGTTTTTGACAGTCTGAGCCCCATCGGAGTTTTGCTCCGATGGGACTCATTTCATGCTATGGCTTTTAGGTCCTTCAGAACCTGGTTCTGGATGGGGAGGCGTTCCCAGCGAGGGTAGGTTTCCTGATACCAGGAAAGAAGCCGCTGCGCGTCCTGCCGGCTCAGACGCCGGATCAGGGGGCGGGTGAGGCCGTGGGCTGCAATGAAAATCCAATACACCGCCGACGGAGCGTCCTGGTACCGGATGGGAGCGTCATAAACGCGCTCCAGAATCTCCCGGGCTTCCTGCGAGGCGGCAGTGTCCGCCTTTTTTGCCAGGTAGGCTCCCAGTGCTTCCAGGAAATCGTCGTGACAGCGGTCATCGGAGAGCCTCTTTCCGATTCCAAAGAGGCCGGATGCAGGCACCAGCTTTTTCTGGGCCTGCTCCACTGCGTCCAGATACCCTGTGTAGAGTTTTTGTAACTCCTCCATAGTCCGTCAGGCGAAGGGATTCTCCGTGGGATAGGGCAGATTCTTGGGCTGATTGTAGGCAATGTCCTGGATTCCCAGATACCGGAACAGGCTGTGGAGGGCCTTGCCCACATGGCCGAAGGCCACGGCACCGTGGTGGGGATACCGCTTTTCAATCAGCACATGGCGGTAGAACCGACCCATTTCGGGAATGGCGAAGACGCCGATGCCGCCGAAGGAACGGGTGGCCACGGGAAGCACCTCGCCCTGGGCGATGTAAGAGCGGAGATTGCCCTCAGAGTCGCACTGGAGACGGTAGAAGGTGATGGGGCTGGCGGCGATGTCGCCTTCCAGGGTACCGCGGGTGATGTCGGGGGTACCGCCATTTTCCAGCAGGCGGTTCTGGATGAGCTGATACTTCACGGCCCGGTCGGCGCACATTTTGCAGGAGGGTGTGTTGCCGCAGTGGAAGCCCATAAAGGTGTCCGTGAGGGTGTAATCAAACTTCCCGGCGATGTCCTCGTCGTAGAGGTACTTGGGCACGGAGTTGTTGATATCCAGCAGGGTCACGGCGTCGCCGGTGATGCAGGCGCCGATATACTCAGACAGAGCGCCGTAGATATCCACTTCGCAGGCCACGGGGATGCCCCGGGAGGCCAGGCGGGAGTTGACGTAGCAGGGCTCAAAGCCAAACTGGCTGGGGAAAGCGGGCCAGCACTTGTCGGCAAAGGCCACATACTTTCTGGCGCCCTTGTGCTCCTCGGCCCAATCCAGCAGCGTCAGCTCAAACTGTGCCATACGCTCCAAGAGGTCGGGATAGAACTTGCCTTCGCCCATTTCGGCGGCCATGTCGGCGCAGACCTCCGGAATTCGGGCGTCGCCTGCATGGGCCTTATAGGCAACCAGCAAATCCAGCTCAGAGTTCTCTCCTACTTCCACGCCCAGCTCATAAAGGCCTTTGATGGGAGCGTTGCAGGCGAAGAAGTCCTGAGGCCGGGGACCAAAGGTGATGATCTTCAGGTTCTTGATGCCCACAATGGCCCGGGCCACGGGGATGAAATCGGCAATCATGGCGGCGATATCCGCGGCGGTGCCCACGGGATAGGCGGGGATATAGCCTTTCAGATGGCGCATTCCCAGATTATAGGAGCAGTTGAGCATACCGCAGTAGGCGTCGCCCCGGCCGTTGATCAGGTCGCCGTCGCCTTCGGCAGCGGCAACGAACATAACGGGGCCGTCGAAATATTTGGCAATGAGGGTCTCGGGAGTCTCAGGGCCGAAGTTGCCCAGGAACACACACAGGGCATTGCACTGGGCGTTCTTGACGTCCTCCACGGCCCTCAGCATATCCTTCTCATTTTCCACGGTAACGGGGCACTCGTAGACGGGCAGGCCGCCGCACTGTGCCATGATGTTCTGGCGGTGCTTGGTGGACAGGGCAATGGGGAAGCAGTCCCGGGAGACGGCGATCAGGCCCAGCTTGATGTCAGGAATGTTTTTCATTTGGTTTCCTCCTTAAAGTAGATCGGCAATGTCAATATTCACGCCGTCCAGACGGACGGGAGCGCCCTGAGACGCCTCGCTGCTCTCGGCGTGGGCCAGGAGCCACTTGTTTCTTGCCCAGAGGGTTTCATCCTCGGGATTTGCCCCCTTGATGGCGGGCTTTACCAGATTGGTGCCTCTCGGCAGGACGATGACCACTTTGAAGCCCTTGGCGGGGTCCACATGACAGGGCGCGTAGTGAAGGGTGGTTCCATAGACTTCCACCATGACCCCTGCGGGGCAGCGGAATGCCCGGACTTTGGAAGTATCCAGACGTCCCTCCGCCATTTCTTCCCGCTTTGCAACCAAGAGGATAAAGTCCTGGGTGCCCACGTTCAGCTCACTGTCCCGGTGGTATTCCAGGCAGTTGAGCTTGGTGTTGTGGCCGTTGCACCAGCCAAGCTGTACGTCCATGCCGCCGTAGGCCCGGTCGGAAATTTCCTGACGGACAGGCAGCGCCTGAAGCTCGCCCTGCTCGGGGAGGTAGCCAACGCCGTCGGGCAGGGGAGTAACGGCATCCAGGGTGGTCAGCAGGCCGTTCAGGTCATAGCCCGTGAGGACCTGGCCATACTGCTGGAATGCAGGGTCAAATACGGATTCAATCTTCATGTTCGTTTCCTCCCGGAGGATCATCCTCCGAATCGTTTTTGGGTCGGGATTTCCAATACTCCACGATGGTGTAAATGCCGAAGCCCAGGCCGCCCAGGGCCAATACGGCCCCGAAAAAGTAGGCCAGAGCGTCATTCATGGTGCTCTTTCCCGCCAGCTGGTCGGAGATCAGGCTCCAGGCCAGGTAGCAGACGTACCCGCACACCACCAGGCGGAGGACCATACGGCCGCTGTGGTCCATAGGGCCTCCTTATCGCAGCTGGGGGAACAGGCCCTTCAGCGTGGGATAGATTTTCTTGAACTGCTGATAGCGTTCCTCATACCGGGCGGCAATGGCGGGGTCCGGGCGGATGGTGTCTGCCACGGTAACGAGCTTTTGGCAGACCTGGGAAACGCTTTCGTATTCCCCGCAGCCCACCATGGCCAGCATGGCGCCGCCCATGCCGGGGCCCTGTTCGGAGGCAGGGACGGTCAGCTTGAGGTTCAGAACGTTGGCGAGAATCTTTCGCCACAGGGGGCTTTTTGCGCCGCCGCCGCAGAGCATGCTGCTCTGAATGTCGATGCCCAGGCTCCGGGCAATCTCGAAACTGTCCCGGATGGCAAAGGACACGCCTTCCAGCACCGCCTGGGTCAGGTCGGCTCTGGAGGTATCCATGGTCATACCCACAAATACGCCCCGGGCGTCCGTGTCGTTGATGGGGCTCCGCTCGCCCATGAGGTAGGGCAGGAAGTACACGTGGTTATTTCCCAGCTTGTCCTCCGTAATGGGAGCCTGCTCGGCAGCGTAGTCCTTTGTGCCGTAGATATCGTCCATAAGCCACTTGTTGCAGGAGGCGGCGGAGAGCATACAGCCCATGAGGTGATAGCCGCCGTCGGCGTGGGCAAAGGCATGGAGCCCGTTATGGGGGTCCACACCGAAGCGGGTGCTGGAAATGAAGATGGTGCCCGAGGTGCCCAGGGAGATGTTGCATCCACCCTCTCCCACCACGCCGGTGCCCACAGCGGCTGCGGCGTTGTCGCCTGCGCCGGCACAGACCTTCACGGTCTCCGGGAAGCCCAGAAGCTTGGCAATCTCCGGCTTCAAGGTGCCTACGACCTGGTAGCTTTCAAAGAGCTTCGGCATCTGGCTTTCGGTGACGCCGCAGATATCCAGCATTTCGGAAGACCAGCATTTGTGCTCCACGTCCAGCAGGAGCATACCGGAAGCGTCGGAAAAGTCCGTGCAGTGGACTCCTGTGAGGATGTAGTTTACATAGTCCTTGGGGAGCATGATTTTGTGGATTTTTGCGAAGTTTTCCGGCTCGTGCTGACGAAGCCACAGAAGCTTGGGGGCGGTGAATCCGGCAAAGGCGATGTTTGCGGTGCAGGCGCTTAGTTTCTCCTTGCCGATGACGTTGTTCAGATAGTCCACCTGTTCGGCGGTGCGTCCGTCGTTCCAGAGAATCGCAGGGCGGATGACGTTGTCGTCCCGGTCCAGAATCACCAGGCCGTGCATCTGGCCGCCTGCGCCGATGCCTGCAATCTGACGCTTGTCAAAATCCGCCGTCAGGGCCTGCAACCCTTCCAGAACGGCCTTCTTCCAGTCCTCGGGGGCCTGCTGGCTCCAGCCGGGCTGGGGAAATTCCAGGGGATATTCCCGGGAGACCGTGTTCAAAATGGCTCCCTTGGCATCCATGAGCAAAAGCTTCACAGCGGAAGTGCCCAGGTCAATACCAATAACATTCCCTAATCAAAGATTTCATTATAGCCTTCAGAATACTGTCACTGTCGGTATCTATCGCCATAATTACCCTCTATGGTGTAGGCAATTCCATTCTCATATTTTTCCACAATGCCGACATGGTCAGCCTATCCTGCTTAGTAGCAGGAGGAGCCATGCGGGGAACCCTGATTAATAAGATAATCGCAAATTCTTTCATGCCTGTCAGTATTTTAGAGGATTACAGGAAGATAAAGGAAACTTTCATATTTTCCACCAGTGTGTAGAATATGCCGTCCACTGTTGACATCATGAGGCATATTTGTGGTCTCAACTTCACTGGCGGAAGCGCCGAACATCTCCGCACCGCCGATGGTGACCATCTCCGGTGTTTCCTCCGGCAGATAGGTATAGCCCTCTTTCGGCAGGTTGATCTTTGCCATTTTCAGCTTGAAGGGGCCTGTCCACATCTTTTTTGTCTTGTAGGCGGAAACTGTCAGCCGGAGCTGGTCTCCCTTTTTGAACAACAGTCCCATGGGCCAGATCAGAATATCCACAGGGACAATTTCGCCCTTTTTCAGCTTCTGCTCCTGGGCCATGGACTGCACCGGGTTTTCCTCGGTGCTACGATTCTTGTCCAGCTCCCGCAGAGAAACCCGAATATAACCTTTGGCGGCTATATCCATGCCGGGGCCGAGACTGAATTTGTACGGCAAACCGCTGGGGCGGCGTTTCTCCAGAGTGACAGCCAGGTCCATGTCATCATGGTCGGGAGCCCCTACCCAAAGCCGCAGCTTGATGTAACCGCAGATTTCTGTGTCCTCTGCCATTTTCATGGTGAACACGGCTTTGCCATTTTTGTCAGAGTTATAGGTGAGGTCAGCTTGAAAGTCTTTGAAAAACTACATATTTGATGTAATTTTTCTAACAAATCCAGAAAATATGTTGCGGCGCAATGACATTTAGAAAATAGCCGTTTTTGCCCTCATAAAAGGCGTTTGGAGGGCAATGCGAGGGCAATGGGGAAATCAGATTTCACCTTGCCTCAAATCATTACTATGAATAGTGATCTTTTCTTCGCCATTGACGGAATAATTAAGGAGATGTCACTATGAATAGACAACAACTTGAGAATCGCTTTGCATCGTATCCTGATGTGGTAACGCTGCCAGAATTCCGCCAAATGCTCGGTGGGATCGGCGACAGCACAGCAAGAAAGCTAATGCGAAATAACAATGTGCGTCACTATTGCATTCGCAATACATATCTCATTCCCAAGACTTGCGTTATCGACTATCTGTTGGGAACTCACTATGAAAAGTACAGAAGGCGGCTGAAAGCCCATATTTAATCCTGCACCTTTGAAAGAAATAGCAACAATTCATATAATGGAGGCGTAAAGGAGGCACTGCCCATGTTGAAGAAAAAGCGTTATCTGTATCTGGACGAAATAGAACACAGCATCCTGATCAAAAGTCTTGTCCAAATGAAAAACCGATTGATCCGGGAGGGGCGCTTCACTGACTGCGTGGATGAGCTGATTATGAAAGCCCTCTCCGCCCCTGTGAAAAGAATCTAATACATACCACAACCGCTTACTTGTCTTCAAGTAGGCGGTTTTTCTGTTTCCGGTACATAGCCGTCTGCCTTGCCGCAGACGGCTAAATCTATTTGAGGAGGAAACCCAAATGGCAAAAACGAAGGTCATTGCCGTTGCCAACCAGAAGGGCGGCGTGGGGAAAAGCACTACGGTGTATAACCTGGGCGCTGGACTGGCGATGCAGGGCAAGAAGGTTCTTCTGCTGGATGTTGACCCGCAGGGGGACTTAACCAAAATGCTGGGACTGCGAAAACCGAATGATTTGCCGCTGACACTGGGCAATGCCATGAACGACATCGTGGCTGGTGTCAGCGGCAATGAACATCCCGAAATCTGCCACCATCACGAGGGCTTTGATTTCGTCCCCGGCAACCGCACCCTGTCCGCCGTTGAGGTGGGACTGGTGAATGTCATGAGCCGGGAGACGGTGCTGCGGCAGTATGTGGATCAAATTAAAAAGGATTACGACTATGTGCTGCTGGATTGCCGCCCATCTCTCGGTATGTTAGTCATCAATGCTCTGTCTGCATCGGATTATGTTCTGATTCCGGTTCAGGCAGAGTATTTTGCTGCCGAAAACATGACGGAGCTGGTCAATACGGTGCAGAACATCAAGCGGCAGATCAATCCCAAGCTGAAAATCGGCGGTGTATTTATGACCATGGCGAACGAAACCAATTTCCGCAAGGATATTGTGGCATCCGTCAAAGCCGCCTACGGCAAGCATCTTCCCATCATGCAGACGTTGATCCCGGCAACGGTTCAGCTGGCGGAAATCAGCACGGCAGACCACAGCATTTTCAAGCATGAGCCGAAAGGCCATGCAGCGGAAGCCTATCGCACTCTGGTGAAGGAGGTAATGGACATTGGCGAAAAACAGCGCAGCAAATCTGCTAAACCTGCCAAGAGTTGTCAAGGCCTAAAAACACAAAAATAAAAAAAGATAGTTTCTCAAAAATGGGCATAG
>CALWYC010000248.1 GCA_944385655.1 uncultured Intestinimonas sp.
TCCTCCTTCTAAAATTTAAGGCTTCTGATGCCGCCCTCTCAACTGCCTTACGACCGTCAGGAGAGCAGAACACCCCTCACCTTCGGCCTTATCATACTCTGTCCCCCCCCTCCCCGTCAAGCGCCTGGGCCGATTTGTAATAAAACAGTAATCTTGTAACAAAACCGGTTTGCATACTCATTTCCGTCTTTTTTATGTTATAATATTAGATGTATCCTTGCGCATGATGATTCGCATTGCCGCGCATTTCCCGGAAAGGAGACACCCCATGTATACTCTCAAGGATATTGCCGAGCAGTCCTCCTCTCTTTCACCGGAGCTGTACAGCGTATGGGTGAATACCATTTTACCGGTGGCCGGACATTATCGTTTGGACCATTTTTCGTTCCGCACGCTGGAGGATTTCCGGCAACGCCTTTCACGAAGAGGAATCAGCTATCGTGAATTCCGGGCAGCCATTCTTCCCTGCCTAGAATCGCTGTTTGCTTTCTGTCCCGACCACGCTCATCCGGATACCGCTTTCTTTTCCAGGATATATCCTGAGATCATTCTTCCCTTTGAAGATTGGGCCATCAAGTGGCAGCAGACATTGGAAGAAACATTTGCGTCTTCTACTGCAGCCAGATATTCCAGAATCCTAACGCACAATCTCATTCCAGTGCTTGGGAAAGAAGACCTGACTCTTTGGGACAAGGCACGGATGGACAAGCTGAAGTCCGTGCTGCAATGCGATGAGGAGAAGAAGTCCTCCTGGCGGCAGATTTCAGGGGTCTTATACTCCGTATTGGATTATGGAATCGCCCATGCCGCGTTAAAGGCTGATATTGTCTCTTTTCGGATCGCGGCTTTAGATTGGCTGGAGTATGCCCCCCAGAGTCTTGCTCCCAACACCTTTGCAACCTACCAAAGTATTGTCTCTAAATATATGCTGCCCCTTTTAGGTGACCATCCGTTGTTTGCCTTTGACGATCAATTGGTCACAAATTACCGCCGCCGGGTTTTGGCTATGGGGCTGAGCGACGGCAGGTTCGCCATTCACTGGACCGTTCTGACTGCCATTCTTCGCCATGCAGCGGAACGCGGCTGGATTGACAAAGCACCTACCCTTCATATTTCCTATCCCAAGCGGAAGGAGGCAATCCAGCTTCCAAATCCCCAGTGCATGGAAGCCGCCTTGTTGTCAGATCACAGCTGGCCCGCTTCTTTCATTGTGCATCTGGCCTGGGATATGGGATTGACCAGGGAGGAAATCCGTGATCTCACCTGGGATGCGATCGACCCAGCCTCTGGCGTGGCCCTAATAGACGGCCGAGCCGTTCCCATCCCCGACCACCTGATCCACGACTTTGAGACAGCCCGCCGCGAGACCGGAGGGGTTGGAAATGTGGTCCGTTCCGCGAGAGGGAAGATACTCACAGCGGAAAACATCTCCATGAATACACGGAAATTTCTCTCATTACACAGTATGGAGCACATTCGTCTTGCAGATTTGAGACATGGGTATATTCTGCGTACAATCAACCAGGTCGGCGTGGAAGAGACCGCCCGCCGCTGTGGGTACAAATCTCCAGAGGTCCTTCTTCGTCTTTACGGGAAATATCTGAAGAAAGGCTCTGTATGAGAAAGGCGGGCTTCTTTTCCTCACATGTAGGAAAGAGGCCCGCCTTACTGATCGCCTTATGTCCGCCGGCATTGCCGCTTGGTTTTACTACTGCTTTTCCAGGTCCTGCTCAGTGATGTACCTGTACAGATATGCAAGAATTTCTCTATTACTGGGGCGCCTTTCCGAACAAAGTCCCATCATGGCCTTCATACGGGCCCGATCGGTCTGCCAGACCTTGTCCACCACGGCATGGATCTGGGCGTTCACCGTTTGCGGCGATGTGCGGTAGTGCCGGGCCGCCTCGGCATGGAGCCGCATGGCAGGGATCTGATCGGTCCCCTCGTGGATACAAAAGAGCACCGAGTAGGACAAATAAAAGAAACCGCTGTGATTTGCCCTGAACCCCAGGCGATACAATGCATCATAGATCAAGGTGATTAGCGCTTCGCTATTCATCTTTTCAAAAGGAGGACCCTGTCCTGTGTCCCTGGGTCCGGTACAGTCGTTGATCGGACGTTAGAAATGGCGATTTGATCGCGTTCAATGGGTTGCTTAGAATTTACATCAGTATTTTTCAGAGCCGGAAGCGACATCCACAATCTCTACGGCATCACCATCCTCGTCATATATGACCGCAGCCACTTTTACCCGATAGGTGCGGCCTGTGGGGACGTTCCAAGTCTCGTCGAAATCCACATGGGTACCCTCGCCATCCCAGCTTTTGTAATCAATCCAGATCCCCTCTGAGTTTAGCCACTGAAGCCGCATGACTGCGTCTGCGGTGTAACCCCGGTAGCAGTCCACATAGCCCCAGCAGGCCGCCTCCCCAGAGGAGGAAATAGAGATAGCGGCGCTGGTAGCAATGGTTCCAATGTAGTAGGGGACAGGTTCCCCCGCCGCCTCTTCCGGTGAGAGTGCAAAAGCCTGGAGCCCCGAAGGCACCAGGAGACATAGGGTTAGAATCATTGTTAGGAGCATTCGGTGGGGAGAAGCATAGGCTTTTTTCATCATCTCTCATCTCCATTGTCTTTTACTTTCCTGTACAGGTCATACAGGAGACGCCGGAAATGACAATTTGCAACATAAAAAATAAAATTTTAGTATTTTAGAGAGAGCCCCAACTGAACAAGTCCCTCCTGAGACAGGTCTGTGGAAAAAATGAATATGGCTTTGTTCCGTTGATCGTCCACCCAGAAAAGGGTATCTCCATCGTCTTTTTTGTTGAGCCAGCCTTCAAATTCTCCGATCTGCACCGAGGTAGGCTTATCCGTCTCACTGTCATAGGTATAGGCAGCGCTTTCATTTGCATTCGTCACACGGACAAATATGTAACCCTGGTCATTGTTTTCAAACTCCGCACGCCGGAGCCGTTCCGTCTCCTGCCCGTCCACATACTCATAGCCCTCCGGAAGCCATTCTAAGAAAAGGCCGTTAATCTCGATGGTCTGTCCATGGCTCTTACTTACATCCTCCACTTGGGGGTCCCGAAGGGTAAAGGACGTAAAAGTCTCCGTCACCGAATAGTAAATTTTATCCAGGAACTCCCGGAACCGTGGGGAGATGGCATATGCCGCCGTGGTCAAAAGCCCACAGAGCACGGCAGCGATCACCACTCTGGCCAAAATGACTTTGAGTCGTTTGGCCGGAGGCGCAAAGGCCCTCCGTATGGTGGCCCGACACCGCTTCACAGTGCGCTGGGGCACTTCCGCCTCCGGATCATGCTCGAGCTGCTTTTCCAAGTCCCCGGCCAGTTCTCCCTGACGGACAGCCACTTTCTCCATGGCCAGAGCCCATGATGCGTCAACATACCCATCCAAAAGTTCCCGGTGTGTCTTCATGTTAAAAGCATCCTTTCCTGGCATTCTGTCTTCCGAGGATGTCCTGCGAGATTATTGTACTACAATTTTGATTTAGTGATACTAAAATCAGTATACAAAAACTAAAATCAACAAAAATTCCCTCCCGCAATTATTAGAAAACTAAAATTCGCCGCTTTTCGACTTTAGGAAAGATATAATAGCCGACATAGACCCACAGCGCTGTATCAAGTCGGGCGCGCTGTCACAACTGCGCAGATGGGAGAGAAGCTATGGCGGTATTTGGTGAACTGATGGCGGAATTGCGGCAGGACAGGGGACTGACGCAAAAAGAGTTGGGAAAAGTCCTGTCTGTCTCCACCGGGACCATTTCCAACTATGAAAACGGCGTGCATTATCCGGATCTGGAAAAACTGGTCCAGTTGGCAGATTATTTTCAGGTGAGCACGGACTACCTGCTGGGGCGGCGGGAGTATGCAAAGGGGAACATATATACGCAGCCTCACCACAGCCAGGACGAAACGCTGAGGAAAATCATACACAGTCTGCTCCAGCTTCCTGCGGACCGGCAACAAGCATTGGCCCTGATTATCGGTGACATGGAGAGAAGCTGCACCACCTCGAACGAAGGTGATTTTAAATGATGATGCCCGCTGTAATCCTGGCCATACAGGATGAGTCCGACCGTACTTATATGGAATGGGTGTTTCAGACCTACCATCGGCTGATGTACCACTACATAATGGAAAAGTTAAATGATCCGTGGCAGGCTGACGATGTAATGCAGGAGTCTGTGGTAAAACTCATCGATAAGATCGACGTGCTTCGGAGGCTTTCGGAGAGCAAACGCCGCAACTATATCATTACCACAGCCAAGAATACGGCTATCAGCTATCTGAGACGTGAAGCGGTCAGAAAAGGCATTCCCTACGATGACTGGGCCAAGGACTGCATTGGAACGGAGTCAGATGAGGATCCGGAATCACTTGTCCTTTACCAAGAGGAAATGGAATTGCTGCAGTATGTCTGGGACGATTTGGACGAAAGAAGCAGGTATCTGCTGTCCAGTCGGTATATTTTGGAGCAAACCTTTGAGGAGATGGCTCGGGAATTGGGGGTGAGCTCCGGCAGCGCCCGTATGCTGCTGACACGTGCAAAGCGCTCCGCTTTGGCGTTGATC
>CALWYC010000249.1 GCA_944385655.1 uncultured Intestinimonas sp.
CATTCTACCAGAGTTCTGCAAACCATGTCTCTTTTTTTCTACTTTTCAATTTGCGAAACTTATTGTACCTTATCTTCCCATTCCACCGCTTTTGGGGCGTTTGGGGCACACACCAGGTTCCGGTCTGCCAGCCGATACGAAGCGAACACACTTCCGTCCGCACCAGGTGCACATGTACTCGATCCGTTTACTTTCTGCCATACCTGCCTCCTAATCGTCCAGTGAGATCTCCATCCGCGTCATTTTGGTTTGGGCGGGCGGATTTTTGACTACATACAGCGTTTCGCCGGTTTCAGAGAGAGGTACCTTCTTGGCCTCGCCTCTGTCGCTCATACTCTTTAATACGGCTGAGGCCAACCGCTCTTTTGAGATGGAAAGACTTGATAGTAATGGAAAATGTGAACAGAGTGTGGCGAATTCTTGCTGAGTGGCCGCACCTTCGAGATACAGGAGAGATCTGCACTCCTTCACAGCATCCGGTCCGATGCAGTAGAGTGGCGATCCTGGAAGCAGGACGGCACCGCTGTGCAGGACCAGAAATTTCAGCAGGGTCTGACTCCTGCCTTCCGGAAAGCCGGGTACGACCTTCTGACTTGCCGTAAAAAGCTCCGGCTGTGTCATAGCCCCATTCACATTCAACTGTCTGCACACTGCATCCAGGAACTTTGTGGAACAGAGATTCCCGCTCCGATCAGCCACGGCAAGCTTCTTCCGACTGATCCAGGATAAAACTTGCGCCGGGACTCCCGCCATCTCAGAAGGGATGAGGATGCCCGCCTTTGAGAGACGTACCCGAAATGAGTGCCCACGCAGACCCATTACGATAGCTGCAATCAGGCAGTAACACTCCCAAAGAAGGATGCCGGCCAGCAGATACCGCCACGGCGGCTCCTCCAGCGTTAGCCACCAGATACCGCCCAATCCAAGGTATACGACCACCCGGCCCAGGAACCGCTCCCGAAGCTGCCAGAGCGCCAATAGTGCGATGGGGATTCCTGCCCATGGAATGATTCGTACAAACCAATACCAAAGCACTGGCAGGATGTGGACGATCACATATTTCCCGGCGGCAAACAGCCATTTGCATACCTGGATGAGCAGGGCGATAAATAGAACGACGAGATTGAGGATCAGATTCAACATGGCTGCTTCATGCCTTTTCCGGAGGATCGATGGGGAACTCGAGTTTCCCGCCCTGTCTCAGCGGGGCCAGGCGTGGTTCCGTATCCCAGTCAGAAATCTGAGACTGCTTGGCCTGGGTATGCATCTGTGTGACGCTCCACTGCCCGTCCGGCGCCCTGGAATACAGGACCGCGCACAGCTCAAGATTCTGTCCTTCCAGCGGCTGTAGTGTCAGCGTTCCGCCATAGAAGGTCCCTCCGCTGTTTTTTTCCAGGGTGGGGATGCGACGGTCGATTTGGCCGCCGATCTCCTCCAGAAAGGTTTGAAAAGGGACGGGCCGCTGACTCAGCAGGGAGAGGAAACTGTCGATCCCCTCCTTGAAGAGTGCCACCAGGTCATTTTCCTCCCAGGCCTTTTTGATCCGCTCTTTTGATGTCATGCTGTTGTCTGTTTTCCCTTCCATAACTGCGCCTCCTTACGCGCTTTCCAGCTGCATTTCCAGCTCATCGGTGATATCCAGCTCCTGGCCATAGCCAATTTCGTTGGCCCTGGCCAGGATGTCCTCCGGGACTTTACTGGCCGGAATTTCCCTGGTGACGATGGTCTCCTGCCAGTGATCGTCTACTTTGGAATAATTGCGGGAGATCTCTTTGAATGCCTCGCCGATCTTCCGGATAAAGACCTTGGTGCCGTAGACGATCCCGGCGACAACGGCCCGGACCTTTTCCACCGCCTTTTTCAGAAAGGCCACGAGGTCGTTCCAAAAGGCGGCCACGATCCCCGCTCCGGCGATGACGGCCGCTCCGAACAGCAATGCTGTCAGTATCATGATTGTTTACTTCCTCCTATCTTCTTCTGCGCTTCTTCCTCGCTGATCCTGCGTACGCTTACTGTGACGCCTCCGGCATTGGCCTGCTTGACTCGGAGCACGGACTGGATGGCATCCTCCAGGTAAGGCTGAGTGACCATCGTCTCCTTTTCTCGCGCGGCGGAGACTGCCGCCGAAAAGACGGCGTTTGCGATGTCGCTTCCGCTGACGCCGTCATAGGCGGCGGCCAAATAAGCGAAGTCTGCCTGACAGGGCATTTTGTCCGGGATGTACATCCTCCAAAGCCGTTCTCTGAGGACCTGGTCCGGCAGATGGAACGCAATGTGGAATTTGATCCGCCGCAGAAAAGCCGCGTCAAAGTTCTGGATAAAGTTGGTGGCAAACAAAATGACACCCTGATAACTATTGAGCAGATTGAGCAGCACCGAGCGGGTCTGATTCACGCTGACGTCTGTGGCGGAAGTCATGTTGGTGACACGCTTGCTTAATAGAGCGTCGGCCTCATCGAAAAAGATAACCGCCTGCTTTTCCTGCGCCGTGTGGAAGAGATCGCTGAGGTTCTTGGAAGTC
Organism: uncultured Intestinimonas sp.; assembly: GCA_944385655.1. Lineage (GTDB taxonomy): Bacteria > Bacillota > Clostridia > Oscillospirales > Oscillospiraceae > Intestinimonas. The sequence goes on from CALWYC010000249.1 coordinate 2,522, forward strand.
TCGCCCACATATTTGGACTCGATCTCAGCATAATCCACGCAGAGCAAGGGCATAGAGATGGCCTTGGCAATGGCATGGGCCGCCATCGTTTTTCCGGTCCCCGGCGGCCCGTACAAATTGACGGCCAGGCAGAGCTGTTGTGGGAACCGCTGACCCAGTCCCCATGTTTCAAAAAGAAGTGTCCGGTTCTGAAAATAGGAGATCACATCCAGAAGCTGTGATGTGGTGGAGCGGTCCAGAATCAGATCGGACAGGTCGTACTTCGCTTCGGACAACTCCCACATGATTTGCCGGCGTTCCTTTTGCTTTGGTATCTCCGTCGGAGGAGTCGGTAGTTCCATCTCCCTGGACATTCGTATGGGCATATCATCACCTCTTTTCTATAAAGATAGTACATATATCTATAGATGTAAATAATTTCGGTTTCTTTTGTTAAAGTTATTGCAAAAGAAATGAGGTATTACTATGGATGTAGGTGCTCAAATTAGACGCTTGCGGGAGAGCAAGAGATGGACCACCAATCGCCTGGCCAACCAGTGCGGCCTTTCACAAAGCTTTCTGCGCTCGGTGGAACTGGGGGAGAAGGGAATTTCCGTGGAGAATCTTGCCCTCATCTGCGATGCTCTCCAACTTTCCCTGAGCGAGTTTTTTGCGGATACAGATAGAACGGCAGCTCCTCCTGATCTGCTGGCAGAAGAACTCCAGCGCCTGACTCCCAGGCAGAGACAGGCGCTGGCCGGTTTTTTACAAACATTTCGTGACTGAATTCAAAAACGTCTCAGAGCTTCCGCAGTGAGCTGGACCCCAATGGAAAACCCGTCGGCAAAGGCACTGCGGGCGGAGATTTTCTGGATCTCGATATAGGAGGCGGACAACTTCTCCAGCGTGGAGCAATGCTCTATAGACAGGTTTTTACGCAGAGTTTCCTCCGCCTGCAGCAGGTTTGCCATGGCGTCCCGGTATCCTGGTTCTCTGCGGAGGTCCTGTGCCGATGGATCCAGACTGCCCTCATACAGCCGGCGGATCATGGAGCGGTCTCCACAGGGAGCACCAGCAGTTGTCCGTCCGGCCCCAGGAGAAAGATCTCCGGTCGGGCAAACCGCTCCTGATAGTGCCGGACCTGCTCTTCCGTCAGACTGCGGAAGGTATCCTCATCCGGCGGAGCGGCGCAGAGGAAGAAGGCGCCGCAGACCACGTCGTAGAGTGTCCCGTCCTCGTCCCACAGGCCGCGGTTGGGAGGCAGGCCCTCCAGCTTCCCCTCCTCGTTGCAGATCAGGGCCACCGGCTCCTCAAAGGGATAGACCGCCTGGATGGGGCCTCCCACCAGGGCCTGCATGGCCTGCAGGGTGTGTGGGATGCTCTGAAGTCTTGGCCGCCTCCCCGGCTCCACCACCAGAACGTGGAGCATGCTCACGCTGTTACAGTTCTCCGACATACAGTGCCTCCTCGATCTCATCGGTGCTCATTCCATGAGCCGCCATGTCGTCGATATCCTCCGGCCGGTATCCGAACACACCGGCCATGTCTCTGAGCTCTTTCAGCCAGGGGTCTCCGAGTGTGACGCTTGTGCTCCTTCTTCCGGGAAACCAGCCGGACCAGGGACTATACAAGCCCCAGGACAGGGTGAAAGCATCCCGTGCTATGGTCCCGTCGGCGGTCAGGTATAGGATCTCTTCCGTGCGGATCGGCACCTCCTCGGCGGTCTCCCGCTTCAGCAGTGTATGGGCCAGGCCGCGGTTCAGGATCTCTTTTGTGGAGGCGTACACATAGAGCCCCAGGCGTGGATAGTAATTCAGGCACAGGGGATTTTCACCTTTTACGAAATAGAGACCGTTCCTATGGTCCAATATCGTGAAGGTAAATGAGCCCTCTACTGACTCCGCCATGGATCGCAGGCTGGAGAAGGAGAGGGCTTTTTGACGCTCGATGAGTTGGACCGCCACATAGCTGTCGGTCTCGATTTTGGTGTTGGGCAGATGCAGATTCCGGCGCAGAGTCTTGTCGTTGTAGAGGACACCGTTGTGGGCCAGGGCAAAGGTGTGACCGTTCACAGTACCGGGGAAGGGGTGGTTGTTGTAGGTCTTGCCGGCGCTGCCCTGGGTGGCCATTCGGGTGTGGCCCATGACGGTGTGGACGTCGTCGGGCAGGAAAAACCGGAACTGATGGGCGGGGAGGGGCTTCTTGTGGATGTGGAGCCTTCCGCCGCTGCGGTAGGCAATGCCGGTGGCGTCGGTGCCTCTGGCCTCACAAGCGATGGAGAGAGACTGAAGGAGCCGTGCCCTCTGCCGGCCATTGAGATTGTGACGCGGGTCCATCAAACCGAAAAGGCAGCACATTATGCCTCCACCTCGCTTTCCACGGGCTCGTTGACATAGAGCCGCCGTTCCTTCAGATACCGCACCAGTTCCGTGCTGCGGTCTTCGGTGATGCCGGATACAAAGGTGGTCCAGGCCAGGCACCGCAGTTCCTCGTCGGAGAGGTTGATGGCCACGTCACAGATCCGGTCCACCAGCTCCAGCGTGGCCAGAAGGGTGTTGGCCTTCAGAGTGCCGCGGAAGATGCGAAATTCTACGGTATCGGAGTTTTGCAGGTTTACACAGGTATAGCGCCCACCGTGATAGCCCTTTTTTGCGTAGTCCAGGATCTCCATGGGTTGCTCCTTATAGCCGTACCTGGCTGCCCACCGCTCCAGCTGGCGCTGGGTGCGGCGGCTGAACTTCAGCAGTTCCTCCCAGTGCTTTTCAAAGAAGTAGAGGATCCGGGCAATGACGGCGTCCTGCTGCCGCTCCGTCTCACCGAAGGCCCGGCGGCTCACGTGGATGTGCAGGCCGCAGGTGGTGGCGCGGTGGCTCAGATAGCCCAGAGCGGCTGCCTTTGCGCACAGCGCTTCCCATGGGAAGCAGTGAAGATGCTCCTCCAGGGACAGGGGATGGGTGACCAGCTCCAGACCATCGTCCAGAGAGCCGTCGTGCTTGATGTACATCCGCTCGCCGTTGGCGTTGGCGATGCGCAGCAGCGCTTCCGCATGCTCGCGGTCCTCTCCCGCCCCATCGATCTCCAGCTCCACGCCAAAAAACCGTGGCCCCTCTCCATAGAAGACGGGCCACGGTTTGTAGTAGTAGTCATGGATGGACGCGTTGCGGAACCGGCGCCGATAGCAGTTGGAGCAGTAGGGACATTCCTCATCCTCATCCGAGTCCGCATAGTTGGCGTTGGCAATATGGAGCAGGACCCCACACTCGCAGCAGGAGGTATAGCGCTCATCATAGCAGTTCTGGCAGAGCGGGGCATGATCGGTCCCGGCGTTGTCTTCCTGCCAGATCCGTTCTCCGCATTCCCGGCAGTACATAGTTTCCATTTCCAGGCAGCTGGAACACAGACACTGACCATCAAAGGCGTGGAGTTCTGCCTCCGGTACTTGACATCCACATCGGGCGCAGGTGTGTGGCTGGTTGGTCATGATGATCGACTCCTTTATAACAAAGTAAAGGCCCCGGGGAATTACCCCGAGGCCTTCATTGTTATAATATATACGTCGATTTGCGATGAATACGGAACCGCTATCCTATGGATGACATATTCAGTTGATTTTCTGACCATCTTTGTTTACAGCATGTCTGCCATATGCTGCTCCAGAAACTCCCGCAGATACGCTTGATCCACGCGCCATTCGCGGCCGATCCTGACCGCAGGGATCAGGCCGCCCCGGATCATTTTCCGGATCTGCTGACGACTGGTCTTCAGCAGCGCGGCAGCCTCCGCCACTGTCAGCAGATCGATCACGCCCACGGATCGTCCTCCCACGCCCGCTGACCGGCAGCTTCATGGTAGATGGCGTTGTGCAGCTTCCTCACATCGTACTTGACGAAGCCATGTTCGCCGATCTCATTTCTCCGGGGCTGGATGTCGTACTTCTCGCACTTTTTCTTCAACTCCGACTTTTCCATCTCGAACAACTTACAGACCTCGGAGATAGTATAGAATTCATTCAGATCCTTGTAGTTGATGTAGGGTACGCTGGCCATATTTGCCCCTCCTTAAAGTGATTTGTGATACAGTGGATCCGTGAGATGCAAAACTTCTTAATTCACCATATCCTATATTTATGTTATGTAAATCACTTTATAATTGGGGCAGATACAAGATCATTTCCCTGCTAGAAATAAACATTAGTGAATTAGCTACACTTTAATAGATGGCAATTCCATCACAAATCAAGATTATTATCACATAGGGAGCGTATCACAGTTCAAGAGGCTGTTTATTTCTTAACCTATACAGACCATCCTAGTGACCAATCAAACGATCTTTTCCGCCCGGAGCCGTGCGATCTCCTCTTTGGTATATCCCAGTTCGGTAAGGATCTCCTCTGTGTGCTCGCCTAGCAGAGGTGCCGGACGGCGGATTTCCACATCTGCTTCGCTGAACTGGACGGGGGAGCCAATCTCCACGATGTCCTGACCGAACCGCGGATGGTGGTAATGGGTGAGATAGCCATTTTGAAAGGCCTGCTGGTCGGTAAGCAGTTCAGAGGTGTGCCGGACGGGCTCGCAGATCAGGTCTTCCTGTTTCAAAATCTCCAGCCACTCCGCCAGTGGTTTTTCCAGGAAAATCTGCTCGGTATATGTCACCAGCTCCTCCATGTGCTGCTCGCGTGCTTTTGGGTTGGAGAACCGCTGGTCTTCCAGAATCTCAGCGTGTCCCGCCACACGATAGAAGGGTTCAAAATACTTCTCCAGATAGGACCCCATCATGATCCACCGCCCGTCCTTGCAACGGTACTGATTGGAGAGGGGCGAAGCGGGATGGGTGCGGTCACAGCGGGGCAGGTCTTTTCCTGACCAGCCGGCGATGGAGGTGTTGATCCAGTTCAGACCGATGATGCCACCCAGGAGCGAGGATGTGACCTGTTGTCCTCTGCCTGTCTTTTCCCGGGCCAACAGGGCGGCCAGCGTACCGTATGCCGCGAAAATGGCGCCGCTCTGGTCGCACAGGGCACCCTGTACAGGCAGCGGCTCCGTTCCGTTTCCCTCGCCCACCGACCACATCAGCCCCGATCGCGCCAGCGCACCCGGGTCGATGAGGGGGGTATGGGTCTCTGGACCCTTAGCTCCCATACCGGTGGCGTGGGTGTAGATGAGGCGCGGGTTGATCTATTTCAGCGTGTCATAGTCCAGCCCCAGCTTTTCCGCTACGCCCACTCGGAAGTTCTGTACAAGTACGTCACAGGATTTCACCAGCCGGTAGAATATCTCACGGCCCTTTTTCAGCTTCAGATTCAGAGTCATACCCCGCTTGTTTCGGTTGCATACCTCAAAGTAGTAAGTGCTCCCCTGGGGCAGGGTGCTTTTGATCCCGAAGAAGTTGTCAAAATACCGACCCATATCACCTGTGCCCGGTGCTTCAATTTTAATCACGTCCGCACCCAGGTCCCCCAGAAGAGAGGAGCAGATGGCCCCCTGCTGGAGCACCGTCCAATCCAGGACCCGAATCCCCTCTAAAACATTCACTCAACTCACCCTTTCATTATACATGCCTGTTGCATGTTTGCACATCCATGTGCCGCAGAACGCCGCGGCTGCAATGGCGGCCAGCAGAAGCACCAGCACCGGGCGATAGGAATCCAACCGGTCATAGATAAAATTGTAAAGGGGAAGCGCCACCGCGCTGGCCAGAGAATAGGCCTGCTGGACCTTAGGATAGATCTGGCCATAGCGTTCCGGCCCAAAGGCGGTGCGTACCAGCATGGGCGGCTGGAGCACCGATATGGCTACCGCAAAGCCGTACAGCGCTGCACCGAGAAAGAGGGTGCCCGCCCGGCTCCCGCTGGAGGCGAAGAAGAATAGCACCGCCGCTGTCGAGATCCCGCAGGCGATATTCAGGGTTTTATGTACGCCGATGCGGTCGTTGGCGCTCCCCAGAATCAGCTTTGCTGCGATGACCGCTGCCATGATGATGGAGCTGGCCACGGAGCCAACCTGTGTGGAAAAGCCCAAGGAGCTGGCAAAGACGGAGACGCTGGACTGCATGGCCGAGAGCAGACCCATCATACCGCCCAGAGCCAACAGGCACCACTGCAGGGGACCGGCAAAGGAGGGCTGTAGGTGTCCATCCAGCGCCGGGTGGGCAGAGTCGACCGTTTCAGATGTCCCGCCGCCGGAGGCGGCAGAGCCATACGCACACAGGCCCTTTTCCGCCGGTGTGCGCCGGATCACCAGCAGGGTGAACGGCAGGACTACGATGGCCACCCCTGCGGCCATGACGACGTAGGAGGCGCGCCAGCCCCAATTGGAGATGATCACCCCCACCGCCAGGCTGGACAGTGCCCCGCCCACACCGGAAAAGGCCAGGGCGATCCCCATGGCGGAGCCGGCCCGCTGCCGGAACCAGTTGTTGATCAGAAGAGGCACCACAAGAAACATCAGAAAAGAATAGCACAGGCCCAGCAGGGCTCCGGCGATATAGAAGTGGAGCAGCTTCGTCGCCCTGGATAGGCCCAGAAAGATGGCGGAGAGCCCCAGCACCGGGGCGCCGACCACCAGACGGATCTCATGCTCCATCAGTAGTTTGCCTGCGAGTGGGTAGAGCACCATCATGATCAGATTCTGAATGGTGACGTAGAGGGAGAGCTGGCCCACGCCCACCCCCAATGTCTCACTGACTGGTACAAGGTAGATCCCCATTGTACTGGCCGTCATTCCTACCACGCCGAATTCCAGGGCGCAGCAGCTCGCCAGGATCCACCATGCGTAATGGATCTTTTTCATTTCTGCTCTCCTTCTCTTGTTCCATCTGCCGGCGGGGTCAAAAGGATCCTGGGGATAAAAATCTATTGAAAAGTGCGTCTGTTGCCTCTATACTTTTTCTCAAAGGGAGGACGGGCACCATGGATTTTGACCTTGAGGCTCTTCGCTTCTACCTGGAGCACGAAGAAGCAACCCAGATTGAGCGAGAAAAATTTCTGAACGGAGAAGAGGTGGACCTCTCCATCATTCCCAGGGGGATCTACAACTCCTGGGTCCGCAGCGCCGCATTCGGTGTGAACCCCTATGTGACGGATGTGCCGGCTGCGGATGGCAGCGTGCCGGCCCGGAATACGGAGCAGTTTTTCGCTGCCTACCAGTCTCCGTACAACGGCCTGGATTTTTTCGGGCGCAAGTTCCGCTTCCAGGTCTTTTTCACCGACCGGAACGGCTACACTGTTTCAGACGAGAACCCGCGGGTAGCCAATCCCGCAGCTGTGGAGCAGAACATCGGGACCACCTCCGCAGCTATGGTGCTGGCGGAGCGGAAGAGCGCCACATGTTTCGGCTACCAGAACTATAAGCTTCCGCACTGCCGCCAGTTCTGCCTCAGCGCACCGGCCCTTAATAAAGAGGGCGATTTCCTGGGCGCCGTGACGGTGATGCTCTCTCCAGAGGAGCTGACTCAGGAGCGATATGAGCAGGCTATCTCCATTCTGGAGCTTCTCCAGGTGTTTTACCGCGCCAGCTATGCTAATCAAAATGCCACGCGGGGTACACTGGAGTTGTTTCGAGAAATTATGCCGCAGCTATCTGATGGCGTGATCCTATCTAATGCAGAGATGTCTGAAGTTAAATGGAATCCTGCTGCCGGTGAACTCTTGGAGCTTTCCCAAGAAGCGGATATTTCTGCCGTGGCGGCAAAGCTGAAGCTGCTCCGAGGAGATGGTCGACGGGGATCAAGGTGTCCCAAGGCCGCCTCCATAGAGCTCATCCACCATCAGAATCAAACAGGCCAGATTTTTTTGCTCCGCTCCAGTCAAACCATACACACGGAAGCTGCCGCAGTTCAGGGCAAAAGCGCTGCCTGCTATACTTTCCGGGACATGATAGGGGAGGACCCGGCCTATCTGCGGGCAAAACGGGAGGCCTATATCGTCGCCCCTACTACGGCGGCCGTCATGCTTCTGGGAGAGTCTGGCGTAGGCAAAGAGCTCTTTGCACAGTCCATTCACAACGCCAGCAGCCGCAAGTCCCGCCCTTTTGTGGCCATCAACTGCGGTGCTGTGCCCAAGGAGCTGCTGGCAAGCGAGCTCTTCGGCTATGAACCCGGTGCCTTCACGGGGGCCTCTGCCAAGGGAAAGGTTGGAGTGATGGAGGCCGCCTCCGGCGGCACCCTCTTTCTGGATGAGATCGAGAGCATGCCGCTCTATCACCAGGGCGCCCTGCTTCGAAGCCTCTCCTCCGGCACCATTCGACGAGTGGGCGGCGTCCAGGACATTCCCATTGACATCCGCATAATCTCCGCCACTAAAGTGGATCTTCGGCAGGTTCCCCAGTCGATGAGAAAGGAATGGGGTGTAGCCTTCCGGTCCGACCTCTACTACCGCCTCTCCACCTGCAAGATCAACATTCCGGCTCTCCGGGAGCACCGGCAAGACATCGCCGTTCTGACTCGCTTCCTGGTGGAGAAAAAGAAACGGGAGCTCAACCTGCCCCACATTACGCTGTCGGATTCCTTCCTGGATGCCCTCTATTATTATGACTGGCCGGGCAATATCAGGGAACTGGAAAATGTAGTCACCCGGGCGGTCATTTTTATGGATCCCGAAAAGCAGGTCCTCACCCGCTCACTGCTCTATCCAGAGCTGCTGGCCGAGTCCGACTGCAACCGCCTTCAGCATCTTCAGGAGGAACAGTCCCGTTCGGAAGAGCGGGAACCAGCCCTCCGGGCAGAGGAAGAGGTGACCATCCAGCGCTATCTGCTCCAGAACGGCTGCAATGTGAAGGTCACCGCGGAACGGTTGGGCATCTCCCGCCAGTCTCTCTACCGGAAAATTCGATCCAGCGAGGTACTGAGACGCCTGATTCAGGAGGAAAAGGCCAGAAAGCGAACCATTTCACGTTGAATCCCCAGATCCTGCAATTCGGTGCGGATATATTTTTCTTGTTTTAGGAAACCGCCTGACGGGCTTCGTCAGGCGGTTTCTTTTTTGCGAGAGGGAAGGCTCAGAGGTAAAGAGATGTTCCCCAGAGGATGGGCGCAAGGAAGTAACACACCAGGCTGGCGATGATCACACCAGCAATACAGGTCAGAATACCGGGCAGAACAGGCTCTTTCACATCGTAATATCCATAGATATAGTTGGCATATACCGTGGACTGAGCGTAGACGCAGACCGTGAAGCTAATAACAATAATGGTGGGCATCAGGATAATGGCAGGATGATATCCTAGGGTTTCGATTACCGGTGCCGTACAGGAAATGAAAACCGCAATGGTCGGATAGGTGCCGCCGATGCAGACGTTGGTCATCAAAGCGGCACCGGCAGCCAATAGCAGCATCATAAGCAAGGGCGACACACCACTGAGCATCGGAGCGAGCAAATCTCCCAGCCACGCAGCTACGCCATTGGCCTGCAAAATAGTACCCAGCATGGCCAGCGTAGCGCAAGAGAACACTACCTCCCAGGGAATGCCCTTGGAGAAAGCGTCCCGGGTGTTGGTCACACCGATGCCGGGGCAAACCGCCAGGAAGGCAAAGATAAGCATCAGGTTAAGTGTGGTAAAGCCCATAATCATCAGGACGACCAAAGAGATCATCATGACAAGCCAACGAATTTCAGAGCCGCCAACCGGCCCAAGCTCATACAATTTCTGGCGGTAGTAGTCTGTTCCCGGAAGATTAATATCAGTATTGCTGAACTTCACGCACTTGAGGTAGACGACAGCCATGATGGGCAGCAAAATAATCAATGTGATCCAGCCGACGGGCGCCCACTGGGCGGCGGTGATGGTGTAGCCGCCCTTAGTGGAACTGGCGATGGCGTTCAGGCTGTACATGTTGACACCGATGGACCCCTGAAGAAAGCCCATACCGCCGGTGCAGGCGCCCGCCACCACGGCCAACATGCAGGCGGCACCAAACTTGTTGCCGGGCTTGATTCCCATCTCCTGGAGGATGCGGTGTGCAATGGTTGACATCAGCACCAGGGTGGCGAAATTAGAAATCATGGAAGAGAGGACTGCTGTGGCCACCAGCAGAATAATAACTACATTGCGTGGTTTTTGTCCGAATTTCTCAAGGAGCAGGTAGGCCAGTCTAGAGCCAAAGGGAGTGGACTCGATGCCATACCCTACGGTACAAAGCCCTACAAACTGGAAAAACAATCCTGCGCCCACAGAGCCGGTTAGGGTAGCCGAGTCCAAAGTTCCTGTTATGATACCCAAGAAGCATAAAATAGCGCCGGCGGGACCACAGGAGACCAGGCCGCCAAACATGGCGACGATGACGCTCAGGCAGATGCCTAAGGCAATGCCCGCCTTTTCACCGGCGCCGGGCAGCGTCAGCTGCGAGCAGGCAAAGGGCAGCAGGATGGCTATGATCAGACAGATGATCTTGCCTTTGGTCAGCGGAATCTTTGTGATCAGGCCGGTAAAGTCTATAAAGGAATCTCTTTTTGCTGGTGCTCCTGTTTGATTGCTGTTGTTCATAAATAATCTCTCCTCTCTGTCATCTTTGCGAGCTCCGTTTACCAAAATCTTTGGGGTATTCAATTTAGACCCCTGACAACTCGCCGCCGGAGAAAGCAGATCACCTCCTTGCATTTTGTTCTATGCAGCAATAACAACGCCAAAACCATCATCGCAGGGGTGGCATAGTATGCATAGCACATCCCGATGCCTTGGAAATTCAAGCAAAATCAGATGGCAAAAATTTTCGAGAATCACCATCAATGTCAGTGACCCGCACAGCCGTTTGTCTTATAAATTAAAATATTTGTTCTTTTTTGTAACAATATCAATATTACTCCCTCGTTTATATGGAATTCTGCCAGCTTTCTTCCGGCAGGCGATAAAAAGAAATTATTTTTTGATTTTGACACATTAATTATGATATTTTTTCAATTTTGGTATTTTCCAAGAGCGTTTTTTCTGGCAAACCCTTGTACCACAAGGCTTTTCTGCATTGGCACATCCTTTGCTTATATTGCAAGACGCAGGGATTCCTCCGCGGGACCCTGAGTATTTGGAGAAAGGATGTATCAACATGGGGGAAAAGGTCCTACAAGGCATTCGTGTATTGGAGTGGGGCATGCTCCAGCAGGGGCCCATGGCCACCGCTTATCTGGCCGACATGGGCGCCGAGGTCATTAAACTGGAGGCGCTGACCGGCGACACCGCCCGCTACTACGCCCACTTCGGTCCTCTGGGTATCGCAACCCCGGACAAGAGCAACGGCTATTTCCAGACGCTCAACCGGGGCAAGAAGTCCATCTCCGTTGACCTGAAATCCCCGGAGGGTAAGGCGCTCATTCTCAAACTGGTGGAGAAGGTGGACGTATTTGTCACCAATGTGCGTTTTGGTGTCCCTGAGAAGCTGGGGCTAGGCTATGAGGACCTCAAGGCCATCAACCCCAGGTTGATCTACGCCCATGCTACCGGCTGCGGCACCAAAGGACCCGACCGCAGCGCGCCCATGATCGACTATATCGCCATGGCCCGTACCGGCATCATGACCTCCATCGGAGACGGGAAGGAGCCCGGCTTCCTCCAGGGGGCGTTCAGCGATCAGATCGGCGCCATCTGCCTGTGCTGGGGCATCGTCACCGCCCTGCTGGCCCGGGAGCGCCTGGGCATCGGCCAGAAGGTGGACATCAACCTGCTCAGCGCCTTTGCCAACCTGAACCAGATCAATACCTCCCTCTATTCCTGGGCCAAGGCGCCCCTTCCCCCCAACGACCGCACACACCCCACCAACCCCATTTCCAACTACTATGAGTGCAAGGACGGCCGCTGGATCATGCTGGGGTCCTATGAGCCCAGCAGCGTCAAAAAATTCTTCGGTGCCCTGGGGATGGATGAGATCGCCAACAAGGAGGAATATGCCACCATGGAGGGCGTGGCCAAGGATTCCGAGTTCCTCTTTGACACCACGGTAAAGGTGATGAAGACCAAGACCTGCGCGGAGTGGCAGGAGTTCTGCCGCGCCCACGATATCATGAACTACCCCGTGGCCACATACGAGGAGTTCCACAAGGACCCGCAGATGCTGGAGAACGAGGGCTTCTACCGGCTCAGCTATCCCGGCATGCCCGACCCCATTCAGCTGGTGGGGGCGCCCTTCCTGATGAGCGAGACCCCTGCCGCTGTGGAGAAGTGGGCACCCAAGCTGGGCGCCGACACCGACGACGTGCTGGAGTCCCTGTGCGGCGCCACGCCGGAGGAAGTAAAGGCCCTGCGGGAAAAGAAAGTCATCCGCTGAGAGAAAGGAGTTTCCCATGTCCGAGACAAAAGGTTTGGCGCGCGTCAATGAGATGCTCTCCACCGACCGCTTCGCCCGCGCAAAGGAGCTGCGGGCAGCGGGCAAGCACGTATTCGGCTACGTCTGCTGCTTCGCACCGCTGGAGATGCTCACCGCCCTGGATATCGTTCCGGTCCGCCTGCTGGGCGACCCCAACGAGCCCCAGACGGAGGCGGACAAGCACGTGGAGACCATCATGTGCAGCTTTATCCGCAGCGTGTTCGACATCGACCTGAAGGGCTGTTTCTCCTTCCTGGACGGCCTGGTGGTCCCCCACAGCTGCGACAGCGTGTGCATGACCTGGGGCATCTGGCCCTACTACAACGACAGCCGCGTCTTTCAGTATTTTCTCAACGTGCCCCACTCCGCCACCGAGACCGGTGAGGAGCTGATGGGCCACGCCCTCCAGGATTTTAAGAAAAAGCTGGAGCAGTTCACCGGAAAGGCCCTCACGGAGGAGGCCCTGCGGTCGGCCATCGTCCGACACAACCGTCAGCGGGCACTGCTGCGGGAGCTGTACGACCTGCGCAAGGACCCGGTGCCTCCCATCACCGGCACCGAGGTGAAGCAGGTCCTGATCGCCGTCATGAGCCTGCCTGTGGACGAGGGCAACGCCCTGCTGGAGGAGGTCCTAGCCGAAGTGCGGACCCGGGCTTCCCAGAAAGCCGGTGGTCCCCGTATCCTGGTGTACGGCCCCGCCATGGACAACGGCTTCATCGACCTGGTGGAGTCCTGCGGGGCGGAGGTCGTCATTGACGATGCCTGCCTGGGCACACGCTTTTTCTCCGCCAATGTGGAGGAGGGAATTGACCCCTATCTGGCCCTCAACCACCGCTATCTCCGCGACACCAAGTGTCCCCGTACCTACCGCAGACCGCCCGAGGAGGAACTGGCGCCCGGCCAGACCTATAACTACGAGGAGGATGTGGAGCTGCGGCTGGGGCACATTGCGAAGTACGCCAAGGAGTGGAAGGCCGACGGCGCGATCTTCTATGTGATCCGTTTCTGTGACAGCCACGGGTTCGACATTCCGGACGCCCGGGACTCTCTGAAGAGGCACGGCGTCCCCGTCCTGGTGCTGGAGGGCGACTACACCCTGACGAAGGAGCAGCTCAAGACGCGCATCCAGGCCTTTTTGGAGATGCTGGACCAATAAAAGGAGGGTCAATTACGATGGCAGAAGAACTGAAGAACACAAAGCCGCGCACGGGAGCCGTCAAGACCACACAAACCTGCCACGAGGCTGGACAGCTGATCAAGAAATTCAACGCCGACGCCGTGCGGGCCCTGCAGGAGGGCAGCCCCGTGGCCTGGGTGATGGTGTCCAGCATGATGGAAGAGCTGTGTGCCGCCATGGACATTTCCCCTGTCTTTACCGAAAACTATGCCACCGCGGCTGCCAGCCGGCCCGGCGGCGTCAAGATGCTGGAGGTCGCCGAGGGGGACGGATATCCCCAGGGGATCTGCAGCTACGCCCGCGTGGGGATCGGCCACGCCATGCTGCGGCAGCAGTGCGGCTGCGTCCAACCCGACTGGCCGCTGGGCGGAATGGCGGACCCCACCGTGATCCTGGGCTCCACCAACGTGTGTGAGCCCCGCTACAAGTGGTACCAGCAGCTGCGCCGCTACCAGAACGTCCCCTACTTCTGCGGCGAGTACAGCATGATGCGTCTGCAAAGCGGCGTGGACCCGGCCGAGGTGGAGTCCTATGTGATCGCCGCCGCTAAAAAGGAGTTCCTGCGCTGCAAGGACTTCTTGGTCAAGCACACCGGCAGAAAGTTTGATGAGAGCCGCTTCATGGAAGTGGTGCTCCAGGGCGAGCGTACCCGCGACGCCTGGTGGAAGTGCGAGGAGATCCGCCGTGCCGTGCCCGGCCCCATGCCCTTCGAGGACATGATCGGCTGCTTCCCCATCGGCTTCATGTACAGCGCCTACCCGGAGAGCGAGGCCTTCTTCAACAAGCTGTACGCCGAGCTGGAGGAGCGGGTGGCCCAGAAGAAGGAGGTGGGCCCGGTCGGTGAGAAATACCGCATCCTATGGGGCTGGGGCATCCCGCCCTACGGCTATCTGAAGCTCTTCAACATCATGGAGGAGTACGGCGCCATCCCTGTGTTTGGCACCAGCAACACCTGCTATGGAAAGTACACCCACGATGACTTTGGCAGCTTCACCGATCCCGTGGAGCGCTATCTGGTTGGACAGTTCCGCTCCACCAACCACGGTATGGCGGAGGCCAACGCCATGCACGTGACCCAGGATGTGTACGATGTGATCCGGTTTGCCAAGGAGTACAAATGCGATGGCATTGTCATGAACGGCACTCCCTCCTGCCGCTTCCGCACCATCGGTCAGATGGCGGCCATTGAGATGCTGAAGGAATCCACCGACATCCCCATTCTCATCATGGAAAACGATATGGCCGATCCACGGGCCATCAACGAAGCGGAGATCCGCTCCAGCCTTGAGTCCTTCGTACAGGTGGTGGACACCGCAAAGCGCAGGCGGGAAGGGAACTGACAGGAAAGGAGATATACCATCATGTTTTACGGTTTTACAGAGGAAGATCTGGCCTACATAGACGTAGCCAAGCAGTTTGCCGAGAAGCGGCTGGCACCTCTGGTAGGCGATCCGGAGCCCAGTGAGGAGAAGGCCCGTGCCATCAACAAAGAGCTGGCCGAGATGGGCTTTGTGGGCATGTGCCTGCCGGAGGAGTACGGCGGCATGGGCGCCACCCGGGTCCAGTACTGCGGCGTGCTGGAGGCCCTGAGCACGGTGAACGATGACTTCAACACCGGCATCACCAAGGTCAACATGGACGGCAACGCCTTTGTCCGGTATGCCAGCCCCGAGCTCAGAGACAAATACCTGCCCAGACTCATCGCCGGCGAGATCGTCCCCGCCACCGCGCTGACCGAGCCCAATGTGGGCAGCGACGCCTCCGGCATTGAGACCACGGCCACCATGGGCACGGACGGTAACTGGCACATCAACGGCCGCAAGATGTTCTGCTCCCAGTTCTGCGGCAGGGCTGACATCTTCCTGCTTGTGGCCCAGACCGACAAGTCCCTGGGTCACAAGGGCATAGCCGCTTTCATCGTGGAGCGGGACTTCCCCGGCTTCCAGTACAACATCGTGGACGACATCATCAGCGAGGGCCCCTACATGCATGCCACAGAGCTAGTGCTGGACGACCTGATCGTCCCCCCGGAGAACCTCCTGGGCCGGGTGGGCCAGGGCTTTATGGCCGTGAGCTCGGCGCTGGATATCGGCCGGCTCTCCATCGCCGCCAACTGCGTGGGCGTGTGCCAGCGGGCCGTCAACGAGACCGTCAAGTACGTCCAGCAACGCAAGCAGTTCGGCCGCGAGATCGGCCAGTTCCAGCTGGTCCAGGGGCGTCTGGCCGACATGATCACCGAGACCGAGGCCGCCCGCAGCCTGCTCTACCGCGCAGCCTCCACCGTGGACCAGTCCGGCGGTGACCGCATGGAGTGCTCCTATGCCAAGTTCTTCTGCTCCGAGGTGGCACAGCGGGTGACCAACAATGCTATCCAGCTCCACGGCGGCTACGGCCTCTCCAAGGAGTATCCCGTGGCGCACCTGTGGGAGTCCATGCGCCAGACCACCATCGTGGACGGCACCAGCGACATCCAGCGGCTGATGATCGGCCGCTCCGCCACCGGCTTCAACGCCCTGCGCCGCTGAGACGGACACACCTGGGAACGGGGTCCTTCGGGACCCCGTTCCGAAATACCTGAAAGGAGGCGGGCTCGTGATCACTGCCGGTATCGACATCGGTTCCACCATGACAAAGGCTGTCATCCTGGACACGGACCAAAACGCCGTTCTGGCCTCCTCGATCGTGGAGACCGGTGCGGAGCACCGCACCCTGGCCCTGTTCATCCTAGAGGACACGGCAAAAAAGGCGGGGCTATCCTGCGGCCAGGTGGCGTTTATCGTGGGTACGGGCTACGGGCGGCTCAACATCCCCTTTGCAGACAAGCAGATCACCGAGATCACCTGCCACGCCAAAGGGGTCTGCCATCTTTTCCCTCAGGCCAGGACCATCATTGAGGTGGGAGGCCAGGACAGCAAGGCCATCAAGCTTACGGAAGAGGGGACTGTGGGCGACTTTGTCATGAATAACAAATGCGCCGCCGGCACCGGACGGTTCCTGCAGTGCGTCTCCGAAACCCTGGAGGTCTCCCTATCCGAGATGAACGAGCTGGCGCTGCGGGCCGGGGATGCCATGCCTGTGAGCAGCCTGTGTGCCATCTTCGCCCAGCAGGAGATCATATCTGCCCTGTCCAGGGGCACGCCGGTGGAGGTGGTGCTGGCCGGGATGTACGGCGGCTTCGCCAGGAAGATCCTGACCATGGCCAACTCCCTGCGGATCGAGCGGGAGGTGGTCCTCACCGGAGGTACCTGCAAGCACGCCGCGCTGCAGGCGGCCTTCCGCCGGGAGCTGGGCTTTGATGTGCTCATCCCGGAGGAACCGCTGCTCACAGGCGCCCTGGGCGCCGCCCTGCTGGCTGGAAAATACGGCGGGCGGCTCTCCAGGGAGGAACTGGAGGCGCTGCAGTTGCGCCGTTCCTTTACCAGCGTTGAAATCTCCTGAGGAGGGACGGAAATGTCTTTTGTGATCGGGCTCGACATCGGAGCGGTGTTCGTCAAAGCCGTCCTCCTGACAGAGGATGGAAGGACCGTCTGCTGGCGGGAGAAGTCCGGGAAAAATTACGGTGAGACGGCGGAGCGGGTCCGAGTGCGGCTGCTGGAAGTGGCCGGGGAGTCCACTGGGGACTGCCGTGGCGTGGCGGTGACCGGCTGCGGCGCCGGCTGCCTGTCGTTTCCCGGCCAAAAGTTCAACGAGATGGTCTGCCTTGCCCGCGCCGTCTCCGAGACGGCCGGCAGCTGTGCGGTCCTGGATTTGGGCGGCCAGTCCTGCCGGACTGCGGCGCTGGACGAGAAAGGCCGCCTGAGCGCGGTTGCCTTCAGCGAAAAGTGCGCCTCCGGCAGCGGGAACGTCCTGGAAAAGGCGGCCAATGTCCTCCACGTGCCCTTTGAGGAGCTGGCCATCCTGTCAGAGGGGGCGAACACGCCGGTGGAGTTTACCGTGAGCTGCGCCGTGTTCATGGAATCGGAGATTATCACTGCCATCGCCAACGGGAAACGGCCTCAGGACATCGCAGCCGGTGTCCACATGGCGGTGGCCCAGAAGATCTGTGCCATGCTGTCAAAGGCCCATCAGGAGGCTCTCCCCGTGGTGGCGTCCGGAGGCGCTGCCGCCGACGCCGGTGTGATCCGGGCACTGGAGGGGCTGCTGGGCCGCAGCGTCACGGTCATGAACGCCCCACAGTTCACCATTGCCAGAGGGGCAGCACTCTCTGCGCTGGACCAGGTACATTCAACCTAAAAAATATATTCTGCAGAAACAGAGCCGGGTAGAGGTTATCTCCGCCCGGCCTTTTGCATAGTGTCTCGAAGAAATTGTGCGGTACTACGGTGGTTTTTATCCAAATATGGAGTGCGTATAATCAGCAAACTGATGAAGAAGCTTTCTTTAACCAAACCCAGAATTTGTGGGATGAGTGAGTAAATCGTATAAAGGGGAAAAGGGGACATTGCTGATGATATCGGCTTTGATATCGAACTAATTCGCCAGATTGAGATAGACATCGACTACATTCTGATGCTAAAGTTCAAGGAGCTGGAAACGAAAAATTTCCTGGAGAATATATTCTGTGATGGCGAGATTAAGACCAGCGGAACGGACATTGACAAACTGATGCCGCCGGTATCCTGGTTTGATGACGGTGCCAGAGCCGAGGAGAAGCAGACTGTGATCAATAAGGTGAATGGAGTCTCCGAGCGGGACTTGTGCATATATGCAGATATCTTTGGAGGGCAGCTCTACCACTATCAAAACTACAGAGATCAGGAGATTGATGCTGTCATAGAATTGACGGATGGGCAATGGTGTGCCTTTGAGGTCAAGCTGGAGGCAAATCAGGTCGACGCTGCCTGTAGATGGCCTGACGGAATTTTCGTGGTGCAGGTCACTGCACTCAAAAACTAACATAGAAGACATACACGGAAAGATTACCGTCGGCGGCTCCCTGCAAGTCTTGCCCTTGGGTTGGTAGATATTTTGGTAGATAAAAGGGCTCAAAACAAAAAGATTTTTGCTGGACCAGAAAGGGAAAAGGGAAAACTGCAAAAGCGGCAATCCATTGCGGCGCAAGGCCGGATGGCACCGGAGAAAAAGAGAGGGGAGAAGGGCTCCGAGGGTTCAACTCCCCCCGCCTCCACCAAAAAGAAAGACACGCTTTAGGCGTGTCTTTCTTTTTGGGTTCCGCCGCCTGCAAGGCGGCTCCACCCTTCGGTATTTCAAATGCTCGGCGGAAGTGAATTCCGCCTGCACCGAGGTTTTCGCCTTCGGCAAAAACGCTCGTACGGCGCAAAAGCGCCGCCCCACTGTGTGGGACCCCTTGTTCTGCCGGCATCTATAGTGTTGCGATGTTCCAAGATAAGCACCGCAATTTTGATACAAAAGTATCAAGACTGCGGTGCTTTCTCTTTGCCCGAACAACTCAACAAGGGGTCACTGGCTTTTATTTCCGGAAAATCAGGCGCGGCTGTCACGATCTTTCCTGGCGGATTTTTTGATCTGCTCATGATAAAAATAGTTCACGATGACCGGCGGAGCGTCAAATGACCGTTTCATGCTGTCATCGTTGGTCACATAGTCCAGCCCAATCTCAGCGGCATAGCGCTTCAGCTCCCCGTCCAGCAGCTCCCAATAGGTGCGGTTTCCTTCGTGATAAATCTCCTGATACAGCGGCAGAAGCTGTGGGTACTTTTCCTGGATGTAGTTCATGATAACAGTCTTATAGTTGCCCCGCAGATTGAGGTTTTCCAGCCAGATCAGGTTGCATTGCCCTTTTACCCGGTCAATGATGGCCTTAACATCGGTGATGCCGGGAAAGATGGGGGAGACAAAGCAGGTGGTACGGACCCCGGCATCATGAAATGTCTTCATGGCAGCCAGCCGCCGCTCAATGCTGACGGCGTTGTCCATGTCATTTTTGAAGATCTCATCCAGCGTGTTGACAGACCAGGAGACACGGGCGTCCGGGAATGTTTTGATTAACTCCAGATCCCGCAGCACAAGGTCGCTTTTGGTGGCAATACTGATCCTGGCCCCGCTGCCTACAAGCTGCTCCAGCAGCGCGCGGGTGCGTCCGAATGTTTCTTCCTGGGGCAAATATGGATCGGTGACAGAACCGATGAACAACTCCTTCCCGGCATACCGCTCCGGGCGGCATATTTCCGGCCAGTATTTCACATCCAAAAATGTCCCCCAGGGTTCCGGGTGGCCGGTAAACCGTTTCATGAAAGAGGCGTAGCAGTACCGGCAGTTGTGGGTGCAGCCCACATAGGGATTGACGGAATAGTCGCTCACCGGAAGATTGGATTTGGTAAGTATGCTTTTGACTTCGATTTCCTGAATGATCGGTTCCATTGCAACATTCCTTTATTTCCAGCGGCCATAATGCAGTTGTTTATCAAGAACGGCCACATTTTGCTCCAATACCATTTCGTTTGGATCAGCATAGCCGATCCCGATAAAAACAGGGATCATATAGGTCGGCGGCACCTTTAATTTGGCTTTTACAATATCATGCTCCTCGTTTAGCGGTATCCGCATGGAGCAGCTCAGTCCTTCTGCGGTTGCCGCCAGGAATATGTTTTCGATGACGCACCAGATTGTGGAAAACGGATTCAGCTTGGATACATATTCACCGTTCAGTTCTTTGCATTTGAATACAGGGATGACCACATACGGCGCATTTTTGAGCATCGTATACTGTCTGGGCATCGCATAACCATACATTTTCTGGGCAAGCGTTGTCGGATACGGTCTTGGCGCATTCAGATATTTCTCCGCATCGAACTTCTCGGCAATCTTCTTCGCATACTCAAATGCATATTCCTTTTCCTCATCTGTACGCAGGACAATATAACTCCAGTTGCGGTTATGGTTCCAGGTAGGGGCCTGATTGCCCGCCTCTAAAATCCGTTTGACCGCGCCAAAATCCACTTCTTTGTCGAGAAACTCCCGAACCGTCCTTCTTTTTCTGATGACTTCATAGAATTCCATGTTACACATCCTCCGTTTCCTGATGGACAAGCATGGTCAAATTTTTCGTAAATGTCTGGGACAGGTCGATGAGCTGCCGCTGTTGTTCCGGTGTAAACATGGACATGGCTGTGTCTTCCGCCCATGTAATGTGGCAAACAACTTTTTTGCAGTAGGCTCGCCCGGCATCGGTCATCCGAACGATTTTGTTCCGCTTATTCTCCGGCATTTCAGTGACGGTCACATAGTTCTCCGCAAGCAGGTTTTTAGTGATCAGATTGACCGTCTGTTTGGATTGAAATGTCCGCCGGCAGATCTCTTTCTGCGTCATGCCGTCTTTGGCGTAGAAAAGAACATTGACCACCAGCAGCGTTTTCATCATCATGCCGTTGCGTTTGGCGTATTCGTCATAGAGGGCAAACTGCTCGTCACGGAATTTGCAATATAAGTACGCATTTTTCCTGTCTTCCTTCGTCATAGGCCACCGCCTCCAGTCCAGTTGTTTATAGTCAATTTATTGACTATATTGTAGCGCATAGACGTTTGCTTTTCAAGTCTCCCGACAAGAAAAAAGAGTGGACCCTCTCGACATAAAGTGAACCTCTTAACGCCAAGAAGGGGCACTTGTATCATAATTTGGGCCATTTGCCAAAAAGAAAGACATGCGGCAAGCGTGCTTTTCTTTTGGGGCTCCGCCGCCGGCCGGAGGGATGGTTTGCCGTCCTCCGGCCGCTGTTTCAATAATGGAGCCTATCGATTTTAACCGCCCCTTGCAAAAAATCCCGAATGTGAGTGCATTCGGGGTTTTTGGAAAGGAAGAGGTAAAAGTGAAGAGTGAAGCAGCCTGGCATGCTGCGGGCGGCACAGAACCCATACCACGGGGTTTCCGGACGGAAAGTCGGCGGAAATACGGAATGCGGCTACCATTTCCACCTCCGGTAGAGTATAATAGCGAATAAGCGATATAAAAGTGCCGGCGGTGGGAGGGGTACCCTGTGAGGAAGAAAAAGACCATCCGCTTTTTGTGGGTCAGTCTTCTGGTCCTGGCGGCTCTGTGTGTGGGCGTGTTCCTGTGGCTCAGCCGGGTCATGGGACAAAAAAGCGATGAGATCCTGACCAAGGTGGCCAATCTCTACATGGAGGAGATCAACGCCCAGCTCCAGCGGCATTTCGATTCCCTGGTGGAGGTGCAGCTGGCCCAGGTGGAGGGGATCACCCTGGCCGTTCCGCCCGGTGCGGTGAGCAGTATGGACGAGGTGGCCGTCATGGCCCTGAGCGCCAACGGCATGTCCCGGGACTTTTCCTATCTGGCCCTCTACAACACCGAGGGCAAGGCCGATATCCTCTACGGGGAGCCGGTGACCATCCGGGAGCCGAAGAGCTTCCTTCGCTCCCTGAACCCGGCTGAGCCCAAGATTGTCCTGGGGGATACCGCCGAGGGCGGGGGGATGCTGCTGCTGGGCGTATCGGTGGGCTATCCGGAGTCGGAGGGCTATCCCATGCGGGATGGGAGCCAGTGTACCGCCCTGCTGGCGGGGATCCCCGTTGAGACCATCAACGAGGCCCTCTCTCTGGACGTCAACGATACTCTGGTTTATTCCCATATCATCCAGAGCGACGGACGTTTTGTGGTGAAGAATTCCGACATGGATACAGATAATTACTACGATTGGCTGCTCCAAAGCTGTGTATTTGAGGGACAGGAGCCGGAGCAGGTGGTGGGGGAGATGGAGGACGCTCTCAGCCGGGGAGAGCGCTTCAGCATGGTCCTGACGGCGAACGGTCAGCGGCGGCACATCTATTGCTCCCCCCTGTCTAAATCTGAGTGGTATCTGGTCACTGTCATGCCCTATGGAGCCCTGGACCAGGCGGTGGCAGACCTGGGGAGTCAGCGGACCATGATCACGCTGGCGGGCTGCGGCATCCTGCTGGCGGCCACCCTGGTGGTCTTTTTGCTCTACCTGCGGATGTCACGGCGGCAGCTGGCAGAGGTGGAGCATGCTCAGCGGGAGGCTGAGCGGGCCAACCGAGCCAAGAGCGAGTTCCTCTCCAACATGAGCCACGACATCCGCACCCCCATGAACGCCATCGTGGGCATGACGGCCATCGCCGCCGCCAACCTGGACAACCGGGAGCAGGTGGCCTCCTGCCTGCAGAAGATCTCCCTGTCCAGCAAGCACCTGCTGGGCCTCATCAACGACGTGCTGGATATGTCCAAGATCGAGAGCGGCAAGCTCACCCTGAATGTGGACATGGTCTGCCTGCGGGAGACCGCCGAGAGCATCGTGAGCATCATCCAGCCCCAGGTGAAGGCCAAAAAGCAGCGCTTTGACATCTTCATCCAGCACATCCGCCGGGAGAACATCTACTGCGACGGTGTGCGCCTCAACCAGGTCCTGCTGAATCTCCTCTCCAACGCCATGAAGTTTACCCCTGAGGAGGGGAGCATCACCATGACCGTCTCCCAGAAGGATTCCCCCCGGGGCGGAGACTTCATCCGGACCCACTTCATCGTCCAGGACACCGGCATCGGCATGTCGGAGGAGTTCCAGAAGAAGATCTTCGACTCCTTTGCCCGGGAGGACAGCGCCCGGGTCCAGCGCACCGAGGGCACCGGCCTGGGCATGGCCATCACCAAGTACATCGTGGATGAGATGGGGGGCACCATCACCGTTTCCAGCCAGCGGGACAAGGGAAGCTGCTTCCACGTGACCCTGGACCTGGAGGCCGCCCCGGACGACATGGAGGGCCTCCGGCTGCCCCCCTGGGACATGCTGCTGGTGGACGACGACGAGCAGCTCTGCCGCACCGCCGCCGACTCCCTGGAGGAGATCGGGGTCCGGGCCCAGTGGGCCCTCGGCGGGGAGGAGGCCATCCGCATGGCCCGGGAGCGGTGCCGCCAGGGCCGGGACTACCACGTGATCCTCCTGGACTGGAAGCTCCCCGGCATGGACGGCATCGAGACCGCCCGCCGGCTCCGGCAGACCGTGGGCGACCGCGTGCCCATCCTGCTCATCTCGGCCTACGACTGGAGCGACATTGAGGACGAGGCCCGGGAGGCGGGGATCAGCGGCTTTTTGGCCAAGCCCCTCTTCAAGTCCACCCTCTACCGGGGCCTGCTCCGCTTCACCGACGCCGGCGAAGCGCCCGCTCCGGAGCCGTCTCAGGAGGCGGCCCAGGATTTCAGCGGAGTACGGGTCCTGCTGGCCGAGGACAACGAGCTCAACTGGGAGATCGCCAACGAGCTCCTCTCCGCCCGGGGCTTCGTGCTGGACTGGGCGGAGAACGGACAGCAGTGCCTGGAGAAGTTCCGGGCCTCCCGGCCCGGGGACTATCAGGTCATCCTGATGGACCTGCGGATGCCGGTGATGAACGGCTACGAGGCCACCCGGGCCATCCGTGCCCTGGACCGGCCCGACGCCGGCACCATCCCCATCATCGCCATGACCGCCGACGCCTTCTCAGAGGACGTCCACAAGTGCCTGGAGTGCGGCATGAACGCCCACATCGCCAAGCCGCTGGACATGCGGGAGCTGCTGCGGCTGCTGCAAAAGCAGCTGGGCTGAGGCCAAACACCGCTGCGCGGGCGGCTCCGGGCGTGCTGCGGCCCATCCCGCCGGGAGGGTCCGCCCGCGGAAAAAGGGAGAGTTGCGGAATGAGAGAGAGACAGAACGCCCGGAGCCGGGCGCTGTGCTGGCTGCTGACCCTGAGCCTTTTGTGTGCGCTGCTGCACGGCGGCCTGCCGGCGGTCCGGGCAGCGGAGGGAGCGCCCCCGCCGGCGGAGCAGGCCGACACCCTGACGGACACCGTCCCGCAGGAGGCGGCGGAGCAGCCGGACGCCGGGCCGGCGCCCCCTGGCCGCCCAGCCCAGGGCGGCCTCCCGCACCGTGGACCTGACGGTGGAGGCGGCGGCCCACTGCACCGTCTACTACAGCGAGGGGAAAAATCTCCAGCAGGTGGAGGCGGGGACCAGGATCATCAGGACCACCGCCGGGCCCTACGGCATCGTCTTTTTCGCCGCCCCGGAGGAGGGCTATGCCCTCACGGTCCTGGCGGCGGTAAGCACCCAGCAGAAGTACTACACCATCTCCAACTGGAGCGATGACGGCTCCGGGATGACGGCGGCGGAGCAGGCGGCCTGCGATGAGTACGTCGATGCCATCAAGGACCACGCCGGCTTTACCGACGAGCAGCTCCGGTCCATGGTCTCCCAGGCCCGCGCCCTGGGCTGCGACGGCTCCCTCATGTTCACCCGGGGCGCCGACAACAGTTACGGCATCAACAGCACGCTCCAGTTCCGGGCCGAGCGGCTGCCCACCCTGGAGAAGGAGATCCTGTCGGTGACCGGCGCGGACGGCGTGGAAACGCCCTATCAGCCGGGCATGAGCGTGGGCGCGGGGGATGTGGTCACCTACGGCCTCACCGTTACCGCCTATGCACTGGAGTATCCCGTGGACTCCGTCTACTATACCGGGGTGACCGTCACCGCTCCCAAGACGGGCAACGGGGCGGAAGATCCCATCCCCTTCACCCTGCCCGGGAAGAAGGAGCTCATGGAGCTGAAGGAGGACCGGGAGATCACCCGGGAGGTGACCTATACCGTCACCCAGGCCGACGCGGACGCCGGCACCCTGAGCAACGAGGCACAGCTCCACTTCCAATATGCCTCCATATACAGTGCCGGGAGTCTGTCCACCACCAGCAGCGCCCAGGCCACGGTGCTGGTCCGCTCCCCTGTCCGCTACGCCTATGTGAGCGCCGACCCGGACCTGGAACTGCCCTGGGAGCTGGCCAATCTGGCGCCGGCGGACCCGGCAGCCTATGACTACCAGGCTGAGGTGACCGCTCTGGGCCACGACGTCATGATCTGGGAGGACCGGGAGCGGCAGGGCACCTGGACCCTGACGGCGGGGGGCGACTGGGACCTGGCGGGGACGGCGGTCTCCCCCGGAGACACCTTCTCCATGCCCATGAAGGCGGTCACCCTCACCGCGTCCTGGAGCTTTGCGCCCTGGGCCGCCATCCGGGTGGAGCGGTCGGCCCAGGTGACCGCCTTCCAGCAGGACGAGAAGGATCAAAACCGCGTCCGCTATGGAGCGGAGCACACCATCGCCATTCAGAACACCGGGGGAGAGCCCCTGACCCGCTTCGTCCTCCAGGACGCCGCTCTGTCCGGCGAGGGGGACTATACGTGCAAGATCCATGGCGAGGTGGTCACCCCGGCCATGTCCTATGACCCGGAGAGCGGGACCTTTGCCGTAGAGCTGCCCGGCGTCCTGCCGGCGGGGGAGACCCTGACCATCACCTTTGCGAAGGGCGGCAGTGCCCTGGGAGAAAACGGGATCTTCACCCTCCAGTGCCAGGTGGAGGTCCAGGCCTGGGGCGGCAGGGAAGGGGTGCAGGCCCAGGGAGAGGCCCAGCTCCAGGCCCCCTTTTCCCTCAGCGACGCCATCGTGCTCACCCCCGCCGACATCGTGATCTACGCCGGCGGGGCACCCTCCGACAGCGAGGTGGTGGATGACGACGGACGGGTGGTGGCGGGCAGCAACCTGCCTGAGCCCGGCTTCTTCGTGGCTCTGCCCACTAAACTGGCGGCGGAACTGCGGGAGAAGGTGGGGAGCACCGGCCTCCAGGAGGGGAAGATCGACCTCTCCGGGCTGCTGGAGTTCCGGCGCGGGGACGAGAAGGGCTGGCAGTTGGAGAAGTTCGACGCCGACGGCTACAGCCTGGCCCGGGGCAGCTTCCTCTACCGCCTGGTCCCGCCGGAGGAGGGGCAGGCCCCCGTCCGGATGCAGTTTTACGACGGCCAGGACTACATCGTGGCGAGCGATTTCGACATCAGCCAGGCCCTGCACAAGGAGTACGCCATGAGCATCTACCCCGGCGGGGAGACGGGCAGCGAGGTAAGGGCCGTGGTGAAAGTAGGCGAGGAGGAGAAGACATGCAGTCTGGGCTTTGCGCCGGGCAGGCTCATCATCCGGGGCACCACCGGAGACCGGGACACCGTGGCCATCCTGCCGCCGGAGGAAGCACCCGGCGAGGCGGTGGCGGCGATCACCGCCCAGGCGCCGGCGGAGGTCCACTACTACATCAACAGCAGCCAGCTCCAGGTGGATGATCCCGGGGCGGTGGAGCTGCTGGTGGACAGTATTGCGGACAGCGACCACCACGAGACCATGAAGCGCCTGGCGGAGCCGGTGCTGTCGGTCCTGGGGACGGACGCCCGGACCCGGTACCAGTTCCGGTACCTGGATCTGGTGGACACCAGCATGGGCAACGCCTGGGTCACCGCCGACCGGCCGGTGGAGGTCTACTGGCCCTATCCGGCGGGGACCGGGCCGGGGGACGACTTCACCATCATCCACTACGCCGGCCTGGACCGGGAGTTCGACCTGGAGGACCTGGGCTCCCTGGTGCTGGGAACGGACTACGACCTGGAGGTCTTCACCACCGCCCGGCCCCTCCCGGCGGACGGCGCCCATGTGACCTACCACGCCCTCACCGCCGCCGAACAGGGCCTGCGCTTCGCCGCCGGCAGCTTCTCCCCCTATGTGCTGGTGTGGGAGGAGCCGGAGGGCGGCGCGGTCCTTTCCGGCGGGGACGACGATGACGACGACGAGAGCGGCTCCCGGGAGGAGGCGCCGGCGCCCTCCGGCCTGAACACCGGGGACCACCTGGCCTACCTGATGGGCCGGGGCGACGGCGGGCTCCAGCCCCAGGCGCCCATCACCCGGGGGGAGGTGGCGGCCATCCTCTTCCGCCTCCTCAGCGACGAGGCCCTGGCGGCCCACTGGAGCACGGAGACGGTCTACCCCGATCTGCCGGAGGGGACCTGGAACCACAACGCGGTGGCCACCCTCACGGCGATGGGCATTGTGGAGGGCTATCCCAACGGCGACTTCGGTTCCAATGATCTCATCAGCCGGGCGGAGCTGGTGACCATGGCGGTGCGCTT
>CALWYC010000250.1 GCA_944385655.1 uncultured Intestinimonas sp.
AAAGCAAATGGAATGGAGCGGAAACGGCACAAAGCAAGCGGAAATCATGCAAAAAATCTTTCCGCACTTCTTTGTTTACAGTCCCTCAATTCCTGAGCCGTGGGCGGTGCAGAAATGACTTGCATAATCCCGCCTGCAGAGGTACAATGCAGGCAGTTAGAGGCATGAAAAACGCTCCCCGTCCCTGTCGGCGAAAGGCACCGGCAAGGGCTGGGGAGCGTTTCTGACCACAGAACCTACCACACACCGTCCCGGACCACACGGAAACAGCATGGTCAAAGAGGCCCAAAGATGAAGTGGAGCGGAGCGGAAACAGCTAAAAACAGCCGGAAATACTCGAAAAAGTTTCGGGTGCTGGTTCGCATTGTGGGGGTCGTCGGTTCGAATCCGATCAGGTCCACCAAAACTGGAAATCGCCGCAGTGAAAACTGCGGCGATTTCTCATTTGACCACAGAAATACCACAGACGGATTTCTGTTTTGACCACTTGACGGGCATTCCTTTTAGGGATTACACGCCTTTTTTGTTTACAGCGGCCCAGAAGTTGAGGGGGCTCTTCCCTCAAAACAGCTGCCCTGGCAGTTTCAATTTTTCCTTGGGTGGGAAGCTGCAGTCAAATTCCTCCGCCGCGGACTCGTCCACATAGTAGCCCTTTGGCGTGTGGTAGACGCCGGTGATCCCGTCCAGAAAACCGGGCTGGAGTTCTTTCAGCAGAACATAGGGGACAATCTCCTGTTCCGGTTCCCCGTGGTAGCGGATACCCTTTGTCCCGGCCACCACAAAGCCGGACTTCCCGTAGAAGTCGATGTTGCCCTCGATGCACAGAGCCCCGGCACCCAGGTCTTTGGCCCGCTCCATGGAGCAGTCCAGCAGGTATTTGCCCAGGCCCTGCCGCTGTAGGTCGGGGCGGATGCTGATGGGGCCGAAGGTCATCATGGGGATCTCCCGGCCGTCGTCGGCCACGATTTTTGCCCGCATATACAGCACATGGCCGACGAGTTCCCCGTCCCGCTCCATGACCAGATCCAGCTCCGGTACAAAGTCCGGATCCTGGCGCAGCACATGGACCACATAGTGCTCCAGGCAGCCGGGCCGGTACACATTCCAAAATGCCTCCCGGGTCAGATGTTCTACGGCAGCGTAATCTGTCGGCGTTTCCCGGCGGATGATGACGTATTTCTGTTTCATGCTTTTGCCCTCCTTACATCCCTCCGCCGGGGAATTTGCCCTGTTTGCGCTGATTGTGTTCTTTGGCGAACCGCCGGGCCTGCTTTATGCCGCCCACTTCCCTGAACATACGCTCCGCCTTTTTGACCTCAACTTCCTTGCTGCTCAGTCCGTCATAACTGCTCTCATGCTCCAGTTTGCGATAGCTGTCCAGCCGTCTCTGATCCAACCGTCCCTGTTCCACCGCTGCCAGGACAGCACACCCAGGTTCATTGGTATGGGTGCAGTCCCGGAACCTGCAATGTCGGGCCAAGTCCTCGATCTCCCCAAAGGTCTGGGAGAGGTCCGCGCTCTCCGCCCCCATCTCCCGCATACCGGGCGTGTCGATCACCACGCCGCCCAACGGGCAGGGAAACATCTCCCGCCCGGTGGTGGTGTGCCGACCTTTGTCTCCCCTGCCGATCTCCTGAGTGGAAACGGCTTGTGCGCCCAGCAGGCAGTTGATGAGGGTGGATTTCCCCACACCGGAGGAGCCAATAAAGGCACAGGTCTGCCCCTTGGCGAAATAGGGCGCAAATTTGTCCCGGATATCCTCGTCAAACATGGACAGCGTCAGAATATCCGAAAGACAGGAGATGGCCTCCACCTGAGAAACCGCCTGTGCAAGGTCCTCACACAGATCCGTCTTGGTCAATACAATGACCGGCGTTGCCCCACTGTCCCACGCAATGGACAGATACCGCTCCATGCGGTTCAGGCTGAAATTCTGGTTGAGAGACATGCACAAAAAGACCACGTCCACATTGGATGCCACAGGCTGGGCCTGACCGGACACGCCTACCGCTCTCCGGACAAAGAGGCTCTTTCTCCGCAGCACCCGATGGATGACTGCCAGCTCCCCCTCCACCGTCACCATGACATAGTCGCCAACGGTGGGGTATTGGGCCAGCTCCTCTGTCTCATACTGAAGTTTGCCGGACACCTCCGCCAAGAGCGCCGCCTGTTCCGTGGCGATCCTGTATTTTCCCCGGTACTGGGCAACCACTCTGGCCAGTGTCTCTTCCGGATATAAAGTAGCTTCTGCCAAAAAGCGTTCGGAAACGCCATACCTTTTCAGTTGATGCAATGTCATAACCTCCATTTTGATCGTCTTCACATATTCAGACGGAAGGAGGTCTGTACCGATTACTTCGTCACACCTCCTTCCATTCTTACAATCTCCATTTTCTTTGTGTTCATCATAAAAACACACCCCTTTCTTCTATAATCGCTTAATTATAGCATAGATTTGTTCCAACAGGAAGATACCGGCTGCCAGACGGGCTTTTCATGTACATTCCGCATGAGCTCTGCTATACTGATTGCGTATTCAGATACTTTCACCGAAAGGGATGCAGCAATGAACACACAACAGTTTCTGATCGGTCGGATTCCGGCCGTTTTATATGGCGAACACGCGGAGCGGCTGTGGCTGTTTTTCCATGGGCAGATGGGGCACAAGGAGGAGGCAGAGGCCTTTGCCAAAATCGTCTGCCCAAAAGGCGCTCAGGTCCTGAGCATAGATCTTCCAGGGCACGGAGCCCGTCAGGGACGGGACGAGGCGCTGGACCCCTGGACAGTGGTACCGGAACTGCAGGCGGTGATGGATTGGGCCAGAGTCCGCTGGGACTCCATCTCCCTCCGTGCCAACAGCATCGGCGCTTACTTTGCCATGCTCGCTTTTGACGCACCCGATAAGGCCTTGCTGGTGTCTCCCATTCTGGACATGGAGCGTCTGATCCTGGATATGATGGGCTGGGCCAATGTGACGGAGCGGGAGCTTTCAGAGAAGGGAGAAATCGCTACCTCCTTCGGACAGACGCTGTCATGGGCGTATCTCCGCTATGTGCGTGAGCACCCTGTCCATGACTGGCAGTGCCCTATCTGTATTCTGTATGCCGGTCAGGACAACATGACCTCCCGTCAAACTGTGGAGGAATTTACCCTGCAACATGGGGCACAGCTTACGATCATGGATAACAGAGAGCATTGGTTCCATACGCCGGAGCAACGAAAGGTTCTGCAAACATGGGAAGATTCCCACACTTAACAGGCCTTGTGTACCATCTATCGACACCAAAACAGGGAACACCTTTCTTTTGAGGTGTTCCCTGTTTGCTTCAATTCTGCCTTTGAAACTCCGCCCGGATCTCATCGCAGTACCGCTGCACCGTTGAACGTTCTGTCTGCAATTCTCTGGCGATCAAGGACTTGCTGGATACGCCAGGGTGCTCCTTGAATTGCTGATTGGACGAGTCCTGTGTTTCGAACCATTTTTCAAGGAACAGGATTCCTTGTGCAAGAAGAACTACTGATTTTAATTAGTGGTTCTTCTCTTTTTATCAAAAATTTTTACGTCTTCTTGACCCATTTGGTTCCCTGGGCATGCAGCATTATATTTTTATCTCCGGAAATCCATCGGATCCCATTGCCCAAATAGAATCAAAATCCCATCCAAGCCCACGGCAAAGCCTTTCATCGTGGGTTCCACTATCCGACATCGTTTGTCCATCACGGGAGCTTCCATCCACTGCGCCCCAGGCTTCAGGTCGTTGGGAAATACACGGCAGTTCATTTTAGCAGTACCTCCCCGCCTATGGTACGGGCAGGGAGCAAATCTCCCCGCCTGCCTCCTGTCCTGTGTTCAAAGGACGGCCGGAGCATGCCGATCATGCTTGGGATGCGAAACAGGCGCCACGTATATTTTCATTTTACCAATGCTTCGTACTTCTGATCAACGCCCCGAAAAAGGACTGGACAAAATCGCGGAATCGCTTTCCCTGGGCATTCAAGGGCTTTCGCGTATTATAAGCAATCCCGAAGTAGGCCGTCGGCGCCCCATCGCTATAGGGCAGGCATACCAGCGACTTGCCTTTCCCGGACAGTACCAGCTCCCGGTATTTCACAGCGGGCACGATGGAGATGCACCGGTTGTGCTCCACCAGGGAAAGCAGCAATTCCGGGTGCC
This sequence comes from uncultured Intestinimonas sp., assembly GCA_944385655.1. Classification (GTDB taxonomy): domain Bacteria; phylum Bacillota; class Clostridia; order Oscillospirales; family Oscillospiraceae; genus Intestinimonas. The sequence continues at coordinate 4,175 of CALWYC010000250.1, forward strand.
GCACATCGTAATCAATGATGGGCGTGCAGCCCATTTTCCCTTCGACCGCGCAGAGGGTACTTCGATTGACCTGAGAGCCGTCGATGGCCAGATGCTCTCCAAGCAGCTCTTTCCGGCTGATACTGGCTTGTCTGGCCAGAGGATGGGCTTCGTTGAGAAGCAGCATGAAGTCACATTCGTACAGGCGCTCAAAGGCCAGATCCTCCCCCGACGGCTCCAGCACGGTAAGGGCCAGATCCACCTCCTGCCGCTCCAGCATACCGGCAACGGCGGATATGTCGGCCCGATGATGATTCAAGGTGATATCCGGACTTTCCAGCAGGAACTGCTGAAGCAGCCTGCTGTCGTCTGTCATACAGGCAATCGTCAGAGGTTCGGCCGCCCCAGTATTCAGGCTTCGGACCTCCCGCACTCCGCTGTCAATGGCGGCCAGAGCCAATTCCACATGGTGCAAAAAGCATTTTCCGCTCTGGTTCAGAATGATCTTGCCCCGGCGGCGTTCAATAAGGGGACGCCCACTTCTTCCTCTAAACGTGAAATGGAGGTGCTGAGGTTGGGCTGGGAGACAAACATGATCTCTGCCGCCTTTGACATATTTTCCAGCTGAGCCACGGCGGAAAAATACCGAAGTTGTGAAAGCTCCATGCCAAACTGCCTCCAGATAACTATATAAATTAGGAATACCGCTACAAATATTATATATTTCCAAAAAATATTTGTAAAGGATATACTGGCTCCCGTAAGGGACGTTCCGGAATGTCATGGAAAATGCGGGGAGGGCGGACGCCGGACGCGGCGGCCCGTGTTCCACAGGAGGGACAGAACGTTTGGAACAGACAAAACGAGGCTTCGGGGCCTGGGGCTGGTTTCTGCTGCTCTTTGGCCTGCTGATCTTCTTCAGCAACGGCGGATTCTTCTCCGATGGCACCAACATCATCTCGCCCGCGGTGGCGGAGCGTCTGCAGGTTGAACAGGGCCTGATCCTCACCATGAACTCCATCGCCGGCGTGGTCGGCGTCCTGGTGGCGGTCGCCGCCGGACAGCTGAACCAGCGCATCGGCCCCAGCAAGGTGACGGCCGGCTGCCTGATCCTGGCGGGGCTGGGCCACATCGCGGCCTGCAACGCTGTGAACGTGCCCATGTATTTGATCGCCATGTGCTTTGTGGGCGGCGGACTCAGCGCCGGCTCCTTTGTGGGCATCGGCACTCTGGTGGCCATGTGGTTCCCCAAAAAGCAGGGCCAGGCCATGAGCGTGGTGGCCATGGGCTCCAACTTCGGCACCATGCTCTTCGTCCCTTTGCTGAATATCTTTGCGGGTACCATCGGGATCCCCATGGGCGCCGTTCTCTGCGGCGGCATTGCCGCGGCGGTAGGCGTGCTGGGCATGGTACTGCTGCGGGATACCCCCATCCAGCGGGGCCTGTACCCGGACAACGTGACGGAAGCGGAATATAAGGCGAACTATTCCACCAAACCACCTGAGATCTCCGAGGGCTGCTGGACCACCGGACAGCTGCTGCGGACCAAGGTGGTGTGGCTGTGCGTCTTCGCCACCGGCTTTCTGATGCTGGCCCAGATGGGCATCATGACCCAGCTGGTGGACCGCAACATCGAGGTGGGCATCGACCCCACTCTGGCGGTCAATGTTATGACCCCCATTGCCGTCATCGGCATCGTGGGCTCGGTGATCTTCGGGCGCATCGTCTTCAGGCTGGGCATCAAAAAGGCGGGGACGCTCACCGGGGCGCTGTACATCATCGCTATGCTGCTCAATGTCAGCGGCGCCCTGCCTCTGGTGTGGATCTCCCTGGTGATCATCGGCTTCCTTGGGGCTGCGGCGCCAAACCTGATGAACTCCATCCCCGGCTCCGTGTTCGGCCGGGTGGGATACGCCAAAGTCAACAGCGTGGTATTCCCCCTGACCAGCATCATCTACATGCTCAACTTCGCGGTAAATGGTCTGATCAAGACCCTGTTCCACAGCCTGAGTGTGGCCTATATCGTCTTCGCCGTGCTGGCCCTTGTCTCCATCCTGCTGATCCTGGCCCTGGAGGACCACAAGTACGATCAGGACTATATGGCCGCCCACAGGCGGTAACGCCCCACATCAAAATAGCAAGAAGGTATCCCTATGAGCAAACATTCTGTCGTGGCACTGGCCCATGGCAAGGATGCCCAGGAGAACGTCACCCGGGTCTTTGACATACTGGGCGGCGTCAGGAACATGATCGAGCCCAATTCCACCGTGGTGCTCAAGCCCAACGCCGGTCACGCGGCGCCCCCGGAGTTCGCCGTGTGCACCAGCCCCGACACCGTCCGCGCGGTGATCCGTGAGGTCAGGAAGGCCAACCCCAAACGCATCGTCATCGCCGAGGCCGCCGCCGTGGGCTGCGACACCGAGGCGTGCTTCGAGGCCTGCGGCATCGCCGCCGTGGCCCGGGAAGAGGGCGTGGAGCTGGTGGACATCAAGCGGGACAAGGACCTCATCAACGTGGCCGTCCGGGGCTACCGCTCCAACATCAGCCACGTAAAGCTGCCCCGCCTGCTCCTGGAGGCGGAGCACATCATCAACCTGCCCATCCTGAAGGCCCACGCCAGCATGGTGTTCTCCGGCGCTCTGAAGAACATCAAGGGCGTGGTGCAGGACCAGGTCCATGTACAGATGCACCAGCAGAACCTGACCATGGCCATGATGGACGTGTGGTGGGCCTGCCGGGCCGACATCAACATCATGGACGTGATGCACGCCGCCAGCGGCTACTCCCCCCACACCCCCGTGCCCATTGAGGTGGACTGTGTCATGGGCTCCTACGACCCCGTGGCCCTGGACCGCATCGCCTGTGAGCTGGTGGGCATCGACCCCAACGGCGTGGACTATTTCCGTGTGGCCCAGGAGGTGGGTCTGGGCACCACCGACCGGGAGCAGATCGAAGTCGTCGGTGACGATCTGGCCGCCTGCGCCACCAAGATGTGGGTGCCCTATCTGGAGGACATCCGCAGCCGCTGGCCGGAGTACGAGGTCCACTGTGAGGGCGCCTGTTCCAGCTGCCAGGCTCTGCTGACGCTGAACATGGAGACTCTGAAGGCCATCGGCATCTACGACGAGAACAAGGATATGGTCATCGTGGCCGGGGGCAAGAACACCCTGTCCCCCGACACCCCCGACGAGAAGATCATGCTCCACGGCAACTGTACCCGCAAGCACCTGAAGGAGCACCCCAACGCCTTCTTCCTCCAGGGGTGCCCCCCCGGAGAGGGCTCTTTGTACATGTCGGTCCTCCGCAAGGAGGCCATGACCGGGAAGCCGGAGCAGATGCCCTGGATCCGGGAGCGGATGGAGCTCGACGCCCCCGCCTGGCGCTCCTATGTTGAGAAGGAGGCCGAGAAATTCTATGGAAGCCACGAGCAATAGACAGGGCTACGTGACGCTGCACGACGGCGCCGCGCTGCTGAAGCTGCTGGAGGACATCTTCACCGACGCCTTCATGCAGGCGCACACCCGCTTTGAAAACTTCGACGCCTTTCAGTTCTCCAGCGCCGTGATGGTCAACTGGAAGGCCGAGACCATCGTCTATGCCCCCCTGCTGCTGGACAGCTTTGTCAGGGAGAGCACCGATTTCCCCGGCTGGGATGAGATGGTGCGCGCCGCGGCAGACCAGCGGTACCATAACAACTGAGGACGGACGCCCTGCCCTTTGTCTCCGGCGGACCGTCCGCCGGGGACATGGCTCGGCATCGGTCCCACCGCGGAGGGGATCCGGACGGAGTGAACCCGGCAGACACATAAAACCGATCATAATTTGGAGGGAATCAATATGGGTAAGCCTATGGCTGATTATGTAAAGCTCCCCCAGCTGGACGAGTACAAGGAGTGGTTCAAGGACTTCGCCGACCTGTACCGGGAGGACGGCATCCTCCAGGTGACCTGGAAGACCAACGACGGACCCATGCACCACAGCGGCATGTCCCACCGGGCCATCAGTCAACTGGTGCGGGTCCTGTCTCTGGACTATCAAAATGAGATCATCATCTTCACCCACATCGGCGACAGCTGGATGACCGAATCCGACCCCAACGGCTGGGAGACCTACTCCAAGCTGCCCACCGAGCGGTTCCAGCACCAGTATTTTGACGACACCAACCTCATCAAGAACATGGTCTTCGATCTGGACGTGCCCACCATCGGCGTGCTCCCCGGCCCCGGTTTCCACTGGGACTCCGCCATGCTCAGCGACATCACCATCTGCTCCGACGACACCTGGCTGGAGTTCCCCCACGCCCACGGCGGTCTGGTGCCCGGAGACGGTATGGGCCTGATGGCCCAGCACTTCTTCGGCACCAAGCGGGGCAACTACTACATGATGACCTCCCGCCAGTGGACCGCCCAGCAGATGCTGGAGTGGGGGATGGTCAGCGAGGTGGTGCCCAAGGACCAGGTCATGGCCCGGGCCTGGGAGATCGCCCGGATGTGGAAGACCATGCCCTACGAAAACCGCACCATCATGTCCAACCTGGCCAAGCGCCCCCTGAAGAAGCTGCTGGTGGAGGACCTGAAGCTCCACACGGTGTCCGAGCAGTACGGCTCTCTGCTGCGGGTGGCCGCCGGCGACATGGGCGACCGCAACGCCGCCCAGCAGGACGAGAAGTACATCAGCCAGACCAACGACTGGCGCTACTGCCACGACTGGATGCAGCAGCCTCCCACCCGGGAGAGCTGGGCCGGCTTCCGGACCAAGCCCATCGAGTGGTTCAAGGAGGTAGAGGCCGGCAGAGAGGTCAACCCCTTCGACCCCAAGCGTCCGGTGAAGCCTTACCGTCCCGAGCCGAAAGAGGAGTGACTTTCCGCGGCGGCAAATGACGACATGGACCGGAGCGCTGCCGCCTGCCCTAGCCGGCGGACCTGCGCTCCGCCTCCCGGACGGCACGGATGGCGCCCCCTGCGGGAGACCAGCCGAAAGTCTTCCGAGAGGCTCCCATCCGAGGCCGCAACCGGGCCTCCGGGCCGTCAGATCCCCCGACTTGCAGAGATCCGCTGTGTTCAAATTTTTCTTGACGGCGCGTCCGGGCTTGTGTATAATCTCAACGCGGTTAGCTGTTGCTAACCACAAGACAAATCGAATGGAGGTTATATACTATGTCCCTCATCCAGAAAGAGATCGCCGATTTTACCGTTCAGTGCTACCAGAACAACGCCTTCCGCGCCGTCTCCAAGGCGGACGTGCTGGGCAAGTGGAACGTATTCTTCTTCTATCCCGCCGACTTTACCTTCGTCTGCCCCACGGAGCTGGAGGATCTGGCCAACCTGTATGAAAAATTCCGGGCGGCGGGCTGTGAGATCTACGCCGTCTCCTGCGACACCCACTTCGTCCACAAGGCCTGGCATGACGCCTCCGAGCGCATCCGGAAGATCCAGTATCCCATGCTGGCCGACCCCACCCACTGCCTTGCCAAGGACTTTGAGGTCTACATCGAGGCCGATGGCCTGGCCGAGCGGGGCAGCTTCATCGTGAACCCGGAGGGAAAGATCGTATCCTACGGGGTCAGCGCCGGCAACGTGGGCCGCAATGCCGACGAGCTGCTGCGGAAGGTCCAGGCCTGCCAGTTCGTGGCGGAGCACGGGGACGAGGTGTGCCCGGCCAAGTGGCAGCCCGGCGCCGAGACCCTGAAGCCCAGCCTGGATCTGGTGGGCCAGCTGTAAGCCATGGAACAGCTGGAACATCTCTATGACGTGGTCGTGGTCGGCGGCGGTCCTGCGGGACTCACCGCCGCCCTCTACCTGGCCCGGGCCCGGTATCGGGTGGTGGTGGTGGAGAAGGACCGCTTCGGCGGGCAGATCACCATTACCTCGGAGGTGGTCAACTACCCCGGCGTGGCGCGCACCAGCGGCGCGGACCTCACCGAGACCATGCGCCGGCAGGCGGAAGGCTTCGGCGCGGAATTTCTCCTGGCGGAGGTCACCGGCCTGGAGCTGGACGGCGACGTGAAGACCGTCCGGACCAGCCGCGGGGCGCTGAAGTGCTTCGGCGTGCTGCTGGCCACCGGCGCCCATCCCCGCATGGTGGGCTTCCGGGGAGAGGAGGCGTTCCGCGGCCGGGGCGTGGCCTACTGCGCCACCTGCGACGGCGAGTTTTTTACCGGAAAGGACGTCTTTGTGGTGGGCGGTGGCTTTGCCGCGGCGGAGGAGAGCGTGTTCCTCACCAAGTACGCCCGACACGTGACCATCCTCATCCGGGAGGACGACTTCACCTGCGCCCAGGCCACGGCGGACGCCGCCCGGAGCCACGAAAAGATCACTGTCCTCACCAATGTGGTGGTGGAGGAGGTCGCCGGTGACACGGCGCTGCGCAGCATCCGGATGCGCCATACGAAAACCGGCCAGGTGACCGAGCACCGCGCGGCGGACGGAGAGACCTTCGGCGTGTTCGCCGGCTATGAGCCGGCCACCGAGCTGGTCCGGGGCCTGGCCGACCTGGACGGGCAGGGCTATGTCCGCACCGACCGCAGCCAGAAGACCTCGGCGGACGGCCTGTACGCCGCTGGAGACGTTTGCATCAAGCCCCTGCGTCAGGTGGTCACCGCCGTGGGCGACGGCGCCCTGGCGGCCACCGAGCTGGAGCGGCTGTGTGCCGCCATGCAGGGCAAGACGGGACTGCGGCCTCAGCCGGCGAACCGCCGGGGCCCGGAGCGGGAGGCCCCCTCAGAAGCGGACAGCGGTCTTTTTACCCCCGATATGCTCTCCCAGCTCCAAAAGGTGTTTGAGCGGATGGCCTCCCCCCTGCTCCTGCGGCTCTGCCTGGATGAGACCCCCCTCTCTGCCGAGCTGGAGCGCTACATGGAGGCGCTGGCCGCCCAGAGCGGCAAGCTGTCGGTGGAACGGGGCGACCCGGCCCTGGCCCGGCATCTTCCCTGCGTCCAGGTCTGCCGGCCTGACGGCAGCTGGACCGGTCTGGCCTTCCACGGAGTCCCCGGCGGGCACGAGTTCACCTCCTTCGTCCTGGGGCTCTACAACGCCGCCGGCCCGGGCCAGGCCCTGGACGAGGAGACGGAGGCGGCCATCCGGGCCATCCGGCGGCCGGCGGAGCTCCAGGTGCTGGTGTCCCTCTCCTGCACCATGTGTCCGGAGCTGGTGACGGCGGCCCAGCGTCTGGCCGCGGGACACCCCGACATCACCGCCCAGGTGTACGACCTGAACCATTTCCCCGACCTGCGGGAAAAATATCAGGTGATGAGCGTGCCCTGTCTGGTGGTCAACGGCGGGGAGCAGATCTCCTTCGGGAAAAAGAACATCCGGCAGCTGCTGGAGCTGCTGACGCCCTAGCCGGCGTCTGAACGAGGTCCGTTTTTCGAACGTTCCGGTCGAAAAACGGACCTCGGCGTTTCTCTGGCCGCCGGAAGCAGGCAAACGTCCTCCGTCTCAGAAAGGAGATCGTCTTTGCGTCCCGGATGCCGTATCGTAGAAAAAGGGCCGTGCCGCGGCGCCGGCGAGATCCGACGCCTGTTTTCCTTCCGGCGCGGCGATCATCCCCGTGATTTGCGGACGACGGAACTCTGCGAGGCTCTTGCGCAAATTTTGAAGTCTTTCTGCTTTTTCGAAAAGCTGACCAGGCCCCTGTACGGTGCCTGCTTTTTTCATGTCCAGCGTCTCAGCTGAGCCGTTCGCGCCCCACCCCGCGGGTCCGGCCGGGGCAGGCTGCGCATGCTTTGCAGACTGACCCCCAGGGTGGACAGGTTGTGCAGCGTGGCGGAGACGGCGGGCGGCAGGAGCCCGGCCACGCCCAGAGCGATGAGGGCGCCGTTGAAGCCGATGACGAAGCGGTAGTTGCCGTGGATGCGCGCCATGAGCGCCATGGCGATCCGGCGCAGCTCCACCAGCTCCCAGAGGCTGTCGGCGGCGATGGTGATGTCGGCGATCTCCCGGGCGATGGCGGCCCCGTCGCTGACGGCGATGCCCGCGTCCGCCTCGGAGAGGGCCGGCGAGTCGTTGATGCCGTCGCCCACCATCAGAACGGTGTGCCCCTCCCGGCGGAGCGCGGCCACATACTCCGCCTTGTCCGCCGGGAGCACCTCGGAGCGGAACTCATCCACGCCCACCTGGGCGGCGATGGCGGCGGCGGTGCGGTGGCTGTCCCCGGTGAGCATGACCGTTTTGCCGATCCCCAGAGCGCGGAGGGCGGAGAGGACTTCCCTCGCCTCCTCCCGCAGGGGGTCGGAGATACAGATCACCGCCGCCAGCTGTCCGCCCACGGCCAGGTACAGATGGGAATACTCCGGCGGCAGCGCGTCAAAGCGCTCCCGCTCGCCCTCCGGGATGACGCAGTGCTCATCCTCAAAGACGAAATGGGCGCTGCCGATGAGGACCCGCTCCCCGTTGACGGTACTGGCGATGCCGTGGGCCACCAGATATTCCACCTTGGAGTGGTACTCCTCGTGACGCAGGCCCCGGCGCTTCGCCT
>CALWYC010000251.1 GCA_944385655.1 uncultured Intestinimonas sp.
GCTAGCGCCGCGATGCTGAACGGGCTGATGTCCTTAAAATCGTCTGTCTCATATTTGCCGAGGGCAGCACGGGAAATGCTTGTCGCCTCAGAAAGCTGCTCCAGCGTCAGGCCGCGCTCTGTCCGCAAATCTTTAAGCCGCTCCGGGATTGTCAGCTTGATGTTCATATCCACGCCCCCTCTCGTTCTGCTTCCCATTATAGCACAGATCTCTATAAGCGTGGAAATTTCCGCTTTTCGCACCTATTTTCCAACCTCTTGGATATACGGGAACAGGCCCGATTTTTCGTTAAACTGTACTTGTCGGGAGACGACAGTACCTTGAAAATTATATGACCGTCCGAATGGGATATCCCGGCAAGGGAAGCAGCGCCATGACCCCAATGTGTTTGAAAGCAAGGGAGAGCGTGCCAATGCCGGAATACGCCGCTGAAAAGGCAGGGGCAGGAACGGCATTCGGGAAAAACGGCAAAAGTGTAGCGATATTTTCAAAGGAAGTGAAAACAGCGAAAAATCCGGCGTTTTTATATTGATAACGCTATCAAAGTACGATGCGCCAGACAGCGAAGAGGGTACACTGTCCGGCGTGTGATTATTCCAACCCGCGAAAATCCACGCGAAACGGTGAAGCTGAACCTTGCCCTGTGTGAGCAGGGCTTCACAAAGAGCGGAGAAAACAGTTATTCGCAAACCATCATCATTTGCCTAATGATGAACTCGATACACGTACCAGCGCACCGGCTTCACTGCCAAGCGAACGAAAAAAGGAGGGCAAAAGCCATGAGAAACAAAGAGATTTACCGAAACGAGATCAAGTCCTATATCATCCGGGCGGGCATGACAATGAGCGAAGCCGTGGACATCCTGGCCGATGAATACGGTTGGAGCAGCAGCGTCCCCAATCTGTCAGATAAGCTGAAACGCGGCAGCCTGCGCTATGGCGAGGCCGTAGAGTTAGCCGATGTGCTGGGATACGACATTGTTTGGCAAAAGCGCCGGGGGTGAGATAAATCGCTGGAATTACCTATGGATACATCCGCGTTAGCAGCAAAGACCAGAACGAGGACCGGCAGCGCGTCGCGTTGCAGGAGCTTGCCGTGCTGGAGAAAAACATTTACATGGACAAGCAGTCTGGCAAAGACTTTGACCGGCCCCAGTACAAACGCCTGCTGCGGAAAATGAAAAAAGACGATCTGCTCTACATCAAGAGCATCGACCGTCTTGGGCGCAACTACGCGGAAATTTTGGAACAGTGGCGGATACTGACGAAAGAGAAAGGCATCGACATCGTAGTGCTGGATATGCCACTGCTGGATACCCGCCGGGGCAAAGACCTGATGGGCACGTTTTTATCTGACATCGTCTTGCAGGTGCTTTCCTTTGTGGCGGAGAACGAACGCAGCAACATCCGCCAGCGGCAGGCCGAGGGCATTGCCGCCGCAAAGGCGCGGGGCGTTCGCTTTGGCAGGCCACCGAAACCGTTGCCTGCTGGTTTTCACAGCGCCTATCAACGGTGGAAGGCCGGGAAGATCACCGGCACAGCCGCGGCTAAAGAATGCGGGATGCCGCTTTCCACATTCCGCTACCGGGCAGAAATTTACGAAAAGGCCAAATTGTTGTAAGCACCCGATTTTACAGAAAGGTGTACCTTCCTGTAAAATCGGTGTTTTTATAATCTTTTTTATTTTACCACGGATTCATGCGGATTTCCAGCACGGAATTGTGAACGATTTCGCTAATTCAAGAACGGTACGAGCTTTCACCGATAGTAACGAAAAGGTACACTTTTTGGAAAAGAAGGATGCCCATGAAAATCATCAACAACATTACCGAGAAGCTGGCTGATGATCTGCGCGTAACGATGAAGAAGGACAGTCGTGTTTCCATAGCCGCGGCCTGTTTTTCTGTCTACGCATTTGAAGAGCTGAAAACACAGCTTGAAAACCTGGACGAGCTGCACTTTATATTCACATCTCCCGCATTTTTGGACGAGAAGCCCAAGAAGGCCCAGCGGGAATTTTATATTCCTCGGTTGAACCGCGAGCGCGCACTGCATGGCAGTGAGTTCGAGATTAAGCTCCGCAGCGAATTCCGCCAGCGCGCAATCTCGCAGGAATGTGCGCAGTGGATCCGGGAAAAAGCCCGCTTCAAGTCCAATAAGACCATGGAGGGAATGACAGGCTTTTTGACTGTAGATTCTGATTCTCCTGTGGCGTATGCACCAGTGAATGGCTTTACCCGCGAGGACCTGGGCTGTGACCGTGGCGGCCGTATGTTCAGCATGATCAACCGCGTGGATGCACCAGAAAGTAAAGCTTACCTGGAACTGTTCGACCAGCTGTGGAATGACCAAAGCCACCTGAAAGACGTCACAGACAAAGTTCTGGAGAGCATCACCACCGCCTACCAAGAGAACGGCCCCGAATTTCTCTACTTTTTCGCGCTTTACAATATTTTCGGCAGCTTTTTGGAACAGGTCAATGAAGACGATCTGCCCGGCGAGGCCAACGGCTTCAAGGAAAGCCAGGTCTGGAACAAACTGTACACCTTCCAAAAAGACGCCGTGATCGCCATTATCAGCAAGCTGGAACAATATAACGGCTGTATCCTGGCGGACAGTGTCGGTCTTGGCAAAACCTTCACCGCCCTGGCCGTCATCAAATACTACGAAAACCGCAACCTGCGGGTTCTGGTCCTTTGCCCCAAAAAACTCAGCGACAACTGGATGACCTATAAGGCCAACTATGTCAACAATCCCATCGCCGGGGATCGCCTGCGCTATGACGTACTCTACCACACGGATCTAAGCCGGGACAAAGGATTTTCCGGCGAGATCGACCTGAGTAAACTGAACTGGAGCGCCTACGACCTGGTCGTGATCGATGAATCCCACAATTTCCGCAACGGTGGGGATGTGGACAACGAAGGAAAAGAAAACCGTTACACCCGCCTGATGAACAAAGTCATCCGCCCCGGTGCGCGCACCCGCGTGCTGATGCTGTCGGCCACGCCGGTGAACAACCGCTTTTACGATCTGCGCAACCAGCTGGCACTGGCCTACGAGGGGGATAGCAGCGAATGGCAGGGCAAACTGGACATCAGCCGCAGCGTGGAAGAGGTTTTCCGCAACGCGCAAAAAGTGTTTAACGAGTGGAGCAAACTGGACGTCGCCAGCCGCACCACCGACCAGCTGATGCAGATGCTGGATTTTGACTTTTTCCAAATTCTGGACGCTGTGACCATTGCACGGTCCCGCCGCCACATTGAAAAATACTATGATGTCAGCGAGATCGGCAAATTCCCGACCCGGTTGCCACCCATTTCCAAACGGCCTCCGCTGACCGACCTGCCCGGCGCCATCTCCTACAGCGAGATCTATGATGACCTGCTCAGCCTGACTTTAAGTATCTACACCCCAACCAACTACATTCTACCAAGCAAGCTGGAGAAATACGCCAAACTGAACCATGAGGGCAAAAACCACCTGACCCAGGCGGGCCGCGAGCAGGGCATCCGCCGACTGATGAGCATCAATCTGCTAAAGCGTCTGGAAAGCTCCCTTCATTCCTTCCAGCTGACTCTGGGACGAATCGAACAGCTGATCGCGCAGACACTTGACACCATCGCGCATTATGATCCAACCGCCACACTGGAGCTGAACGACCTGAGCGGTGTGGCCGACCTGGATGCCGATGACCAGGAATCCGATCTGTTCACGGTGGGCCGCAAGGTCAAGATCGAACTGGCCGACATGGACTATGTGACCTGGCGCAAAGATCTGGAGGAAGATCACCATACGCTGCAAACGCTGCTGGATGCTGTCTCACAGATCACACCGGCACACGACAGCAAGCTGCGAATGCTGCTGGATACGATAACGGAAAAAATTGAGTACCCGATCAACCCCGGCAACAAAAAGGTCATCATATTCACGGCATTTTCCGATACGGCGCAGTATCTTTACGACCACGTCAGCGCATTTGCCGGGGAAAAGTACGGTTTGAACACTGCGCTGGTCACCGGATCGGTGGAGGGCCGCACCACCATCCCCAAATTCAAGGCGGACTTGAACAACGTGCTGACCTGCTTCTCGCCGCGCTCTAAGGACAAAGCGGCTCTGATGCCGGATGGCCCCGACATCGACCTGCTGATCGCCACCGACTGTATCTCGGAGGGCCAGAACCTGCAGGACTGCGACTGCCTGATCAACTACGACATTCACTGGAACCCGGTTCGTCTGGTGCAGCGGTTTGGGCGGATCGACCGTATTGGCAGCAAAAACGATGTGATCCAGCTGATCAATTTCTGGCCGGACATGGACCTTGACTCCTACATCAACCTGAAAGGCCGGGTCGAAACCCGCATGAAGGCGCTGGTCATGACCTCCACCGGCGATGATAACCTGCTCAGCCCCGAGGAACAGGGCGACCTGGAATACCGGCGCGAGCAGCTCAAGCGGCTGCAAACCGAGGTGGTGGATCTGGAGGAGATGGGCACCGGCGTCACCATCACCGACTTGGGTCTGAACGAGTTCCGCATGGAAGTGATGGAGTATGCCAAGCGCCACCCGGAACTGGAGACCACCCCCGGCGGTATCAGCGCCGTGACACAGGCTCTGCCGGACGCTCCGGCGGGCGTGGTGTTCGTGCTGAAAAATGTGCACAACGAGATCAACATCAACGACCGCAACCGACTGCACCCCTATTATCTGGTTTACCTGACCGAGGAGGGAGAGATCGTCTACGACCATCTTTCCCCGCGCAGCACATTGGAGACCATGCGCCAGCTGTGCCACGGCAAAACCGAGCCGATTCAGGCGCTGTGCCGTGCCTTTAACGAGGAGACCCGCTGCGGTGAAGAGATGCAGATGTACTCTGACCTGCTGGAGGACGCGGTGCTCTCCATCGTGGATGCCAAGGAGGACAGCGACATGGACAGCCTGTTCCGCGCAGGCGGCACCACGGCGCTGCTGAACCAGATCTCCGGTTTGGATGATTTTGAACTGATCTGTTTTCTGGTGGTCAAGGAGGGATGAACCATGCTTTCGTTTCCTACTTCCACGGTGTTTGAACGCCGCATCCCCAAGCAGAAGTTTTATCAGAACCTGGAGGTCCCGGCGGAGGTCAAACGCCTGTTTATCGAGCAAATCAAACTGATCACCTGGGCCAACAAACTGTCGGCACAGACGATGAACCTTGCGCCTGGGCAAACCGTGCAGGAGATCGAGGTATTCTCGATCCGCATGGCCGGTGATGCGCTGGACAGCCGGGTGCTGAACCTGATGGACAAGCAGATCCCCTACCACCTGCTGTTTGTGCTGGAACGGCCGGACGGGAAATGCCAGCTTTCGGTGACCTACAAGGAGGCCAGCCAGAGCGGAAGCAGTGCTTTCCAGCTGCGGCAGAACTACCGCAGCGATTGGCTGCCGGCGGAGGGACTGACGCTGAACCTGACCGCCCTGAACATGGACGCGCTGTATGAAAGCATCGTCCGGCAGATCGCCGGGGACGCCCTGGCCGCGCCAAAGGCGGAGACCTTGCAGGCGGCTGTGGAACAGGCGCAGGCGCGGGAGAAGCTGCAAAAGCAGATCGACCAGCTGAAAAGCCGGATGCGCAAGGAAAAGCAGCTGGCGAAGCAGATGGAGATACGAAGAGAGATACAGAGATTGGAGAGTGGAGTTGATGCCGCTTACAAAGGATAAGTATTTTGAGCTTATTGAGTCAAGTCCGGATTATCTACACTTCCGGTGTGCTCTTGATGCTTATATTCCCGGTACCTTATACAAATATTTTAGTATTCCTGATGATTCCTATAAGGCCGAAAAGCGATTTAAACAATTAAAATCCGGGGAAATATGGTTTTCAAAGCGAAGTGGTTTGAATGACCCATTTGAGTTTGAACATATTGCCTTAAAGGGCGCTCAGAACGATGCACGACAATATTATCTCAATAAACAGCAGGAGCTGGAAGTATGCTGCTTTTCGGCTCTACTTTATAACAAACTTATGTGGTCGCATTATGCTGCCGGTTATAAGGGATACTGTGTAGAATTTAAAGTCGAGTCACCAGAGCGTTTCTATCCAGTAATTTATGAAAATGAAATCCATGATTTAAGTCAGGAATACCAGCGGTTTTATGATATGCGCAGTGAGATGTGTGCTAACCCATCACTCGTTTTGAATAACTACGAGAACCGAAAGGTTCTTCTCCGTATTAACTATCCGCTGTTTAGCAAAGATACGTGTTGGAGTTATGAAGAGGAGTATCGCATTTTAGACAGCTCAACGGTATCGAATGGAGAGCTCCAGCAAATGACGACCAATGGACTTCGCGTGACAAAAATCATTGCTGGTGCATTTTGCACAGATTTGAATTTTCAAAGACTAAAAGAAGTCGCCGGTGCTTTGAATGTTCCCCTTTCTAAAATTGGCTGGGATAGTAATTTACGCTTAAATGAGGTTCCACTGCCATAACAATACGAGGTGAAAATCATGGACAAACTAAAAATGGAAACGTCGGATATGGCAGCAGAGAATATTGAAAAAATTGGGGCTTTGTTCCCCTCAGCTGTTACCGAGATACGGGGCGAGGATGGCAGCATCAAAAAGGGCGTCAACTTTGAGATGCTCAAGCAGCTGCTGAGCCCGGATGTGGTGGAGGAGGGCGACGAGCGGTACGAGTTTACCTGGGTGGGTAAGAAACAGGCCATTGCCGAGGCCGCCCGCCTCACCACCAAGACCCTGCGCCCGGTAAAGGAGGACAGCCGCAACTGGGACACTACTGAAAACCTGTACATCGAGGGCGACAACCTGGAAGTGCTGAAAATCCTCCAAGAGAGCTACCTGGGCAAGGTAAAGATGATTTATATTGACCCGCCGTACAACACCGGAAACGACTTTATCTATGCTGACGACTTCATGCGCTCCCAGAAAGAGGAAGATGAGCAGATGGGGATGTACGATGAGGATGAAAACCATCTGTTCAAAAACACCGATAGAAATGGACGCTTCCATTCGGATTGGTGCAGTATGATGTACTCGCGTGTCATGTTGGCGAGGAACTTGTTAGTAAATAACGGAGTAATGTTTATCAGTATTGATGAGAACGAAGTCGACAATCTCCAAAAGATTTGTAATGAAGTATTTGGCGAAGAGAATTACTCTGCTACATTTGTTTGGACGAAAACTTCTACGCCGCCTGCACTTTCACATAAATGTAGAAAGACTGTCGAATATGTATTGGCTTATGAAAACAAATTGAGTTCTATGAAGTACTTTGGCGCTCCTCTTGATGGTGGTGATGCACCTCTTTTAAATTCGGGAAATCCCCAAAAAATCTTGTTATTCCCTGCGGGAAGCATTCGATTAACTTTTATGGATGATGGTACAATTCCAGCAGGTGTAAAAGATAAAGTTGAGTTGCTGGATGAATTATATGTGAAAAATGGTTTAAATGAGAACAACGTGAGATTTGTTGGCGAGTTTAAATGGGAGCAATCCACATTAGACGAAGAAATTTCTAAAGGGACATATTTTATAATTAAAACAAAT
Source organism: uncultured Intestinimonas sp. (assembly GCA_944385655.1). Taxonomy (GTDB): domain Bacteria; phylum Bacillota; class Clostridia; order Oscillospirales; family Oscillospiraceae; genus Intestinimonas. Next base: position 7,550 of record CALWYC010000251.1, read on the forward strand.
AAGTGCTCAATTAGATTTCAACGCCAGAATTTAGGGGACTCGTTTAAGACGCCGACAAATTTCTTGAACATTGAACTTAATAGAGAATTAGGAGTCGGGACAAACGAAAGCGCCGTCAAAGAGATGGCCGAATTAGGCCTTGATAAATGTTTTGATTACGCAAAGCCTTATTCACTTATTAAAACAATAGCTGATATGGTATGCAAAGAAGATGAAAAAGCAATTGTCCTGGATTTTTTTTCCGGCTCCGCCACCACCGCCCATGCAGTCATGCAGCTCAACGCCGAGGATGGCGGCCACCGCAAGTTTATCATGGCGCAGCTGCCGGAGCCCTGCGATGAAAAATCCGAGGCGTTCAAGGCCGGATACAAAAACATCTGCGAGATTGGCAAGGAGCGTATCCGCCGCGCCGGGGACAAGATCAAGGCCGAGCATCCGGACGCCGATCTGGACATCGGCTTCCGCGTGTTCCGTGTGGATGAGAGCAACATGAAAAACGTCTACTATCATCCCGAGGAGGTCACCCAGCTGATGCTGGGCGAAACGGTTAGCAACATCAAGGAGGACCGCACCGATATGGACCTTCTTTATGCCTGCCTGCTGGACTGGGGCGTGGAGATCAACCTGCCCCACACCAGCACCCAGGTGGCGGGCTGCACCGTACATAACGTGGACAATGGCGCCCTGGCCGCCTGCTTTGACAAGGCGGTGCCCCGCGCTGTGGTCGAGTACATGGCCAACCTGCAGCCGCTGCGGGCGGTGTTCCGGGACGAAGCCTTTGCCACCGATGCCGAAAAGATCAACGTGACGGAGATCTTCAAAAATCTTTCGCCCGACACGAAGGTGAAGGTGATCTGATGAAACTCAAATTCAAACATCAGCCCTTCCAGGCAGAGGCTGCAGCTACGGTCTGTGATGTATTCAACGGCCAGCCGCTGCGTACCGCCAACTACCGCATCGATCTGGGCGATGCCACCAATATGCAGCAGCGCATGGATTTTAGCGAGGTGGGCTTCCGCAATCATCCGCTGGTGCCGGAGCTGACCCGCAGCCGCCTGTTGGAAAACCTGCGCGCGGTGCAGATCCGCAACAATCTGAAACCATCCGATGCTTTGGCCGGTCCCGGCATCAACCTGACCATCGAGATGGAGACCGGCACTGGCAAAACTTACACCTACGTCAAAACCATGTACGAGCTCAACCGCCGCTACGGCTGGAGCAAATTTATTATAGTGGTGCCCTCGGTGGCCATCCGGGAAGGCGTGGCCAAATCGCTGGAAACGACCCAGCAGCATTTTTCCGATGAGTACGGCAAGAAGATTCGGTTTTTTACCTATTCATCGGATAAGCTGACGGAGGTGGACAATTTTGCCTCGGACAGCGGTATCTATGCCATGATCATCAATATGCAGGCGTTCAACTCCAGCAAAAACCAGAAGATCATCGACAAAAAACTGGACAGTTTCCGCAGCCGCCGCCCTATCGATATTATTGCCCAGACCAACCCAATCCTGATCATCGACGAACCGCAGAGTGTGGAGGGCAAGCAGACCAAGGAAAGCCTGAAAAAGTTCAACGCTCTGTTCACGCTGCGCTATTCCGCCACCCACAAAGAAAAATATGATATGGTTTACCGCCTGGACGCTATGGATGCCTACAACCAGCATCTTGTCAAAAAGATCGCGGCGTTGGGCATCACGCTGACAGGTACTACCGCCACCAATAGTTTTGTCTATGTGGAAGGCGTGGACATTTACAAGAACAAGGCCCCCACGGCCCGCCTGGGTTTTGAGATAAAGGGCAAGACCGGCACCCGCACCATGGTGCGCAAGGTGCAGGGCGGCGACGACCTGTACACCCTCTCCGGCGAGCTGGACGAATACGCCGACCGCTTTGTGATTTTGCCGGACGGCATCGATGGGCGGGACAACTCGGTCACTTTTCTCAACGGCCTCAAACTCTACGCCGGGCAGATCAGCGGCAACGAGCAGATGACAGCATTGCAGCGCCGGATCCAGATCCGAGAGACCATCCGTACCCATATCCAGCGGGAGCGGGAATTGTATCCCAGGGGCATCAAGGTGCTGTCACTGTTTTTCATCGACGAAGTATCCAAGTACCGCCTATATGACGGCGACAACGACGATGGCCGCAACGGCGAGTATGCCAAAATGTTCGAGGAGGAGTACGAAAACGTGGTGGGCCAGATGCAGCGCCAGTTTGGCGATGACGCCTATCTGCATTATCTGGACGGCATTGACGTGCACAAGACCCACCAGGGGTATTTTTCTATCGACAAGAAGAAGGGCAAAAAGGCCCGCTTTGTGGAAGGAAAGATCGACCGCAAAACCCAGCTGTCCGATGATGCAGATGCCTACGACTTGATCATGAAGGATAAAGAGCGTCTGCTCAGCCTGGAGGAACCGGTGCGGTTTATCTTTTCCCACTCTGCCCTGCGCGAAGGCTGGGATAACCCTAATGTGTTCCAGATCTGTACCCTGAAACCTCAGAGCGAGTCGGAAATCCGCAGCCGCCAGGAGATCGGCCGCGGCCTACGCCTGTGTGTCAACCAGCAGGGCGAGCGCATGGACGAAAGCGTTCTGGGCCGGGATGTACAGGAGCTGAACAAACTGACGCTGATCACTGACCTGGAGTATGGCAAATTTGCCGAGGCACTGCAAACCGGCCTGGCAGAGTCGCTGGCAGACCGCCCGCAGAAGGTGGACGCCCAGCTGTTTGTGGGCCGCACACTGGTCAACGCCAACGGAGAACAGGTCCATGTTACGCAGGACCTGGCCAACGCGATCTACGAAGATCTGATCCAGAACGATTATGTAAAACGCGGCAAACTGACCGACAAATATTTTGCCGATAAAGAAACCGGGATCCTTCGTGTTGCCAGCGAGGTGACCGGATGCGCCGATTCGGTGGTGCAGATTTTGTCCGGCGTATACGATGCCCGCGCCCTGGCGCCAGAGAATGTGCACAACAACAATGTACTGGCCACCGTAGACGAAGAAAAGCTGCACAAAGCCGAGTTTTTGGAATTGTGGCATCGGATCAACCACAAATCTTTTTATACCGTACAGTTTGACACGCCGGAACTGATCGACCATGCCATCCATGCGCTGGACGCCAAACTGAATGTGACCCGCGTGCAGATCAACCTGGAATACGGCGAGCAGGCGGAGCGGTTGGAGTCGCGGGAACAGTTGGAGCAGGGAAAAGGTTTCCAGAAAGCCCGCAGCGACCGCGAGTCCGCCGAGTATGCACCGCTTGGCAGTGTGCGGTACGACCTTGTCGGCAAGCTGGTGGAGGAAACCGGTCTGACGCGGGCCACCGTGGCCGCCATTTTGCAGGGGATCGCCCCGCAGACTTTTGCCCAGTTCCGCATCAACCCGGAGGAGTTCATTCTGAAAGCCGCCCGCCTGATCAATGACGAGAAAGCCACCCAGATCATCGAGCATATCACCTATAACCGGCTGGATGCAGCCTACGACCAGGATGTTTTTACCGGGGCTACACTGCGCGGTAAGCTGGGTGTCAACGCCATGGAGGCCAACCGCAGCCTGTACAGCCATGTGATCTACGACTCGGACAACGAACGCAGGTTTGCACAAGAGCTGGATGTCAGTGACCAAGTGGCGGTGTATGTAAAATTGCCCGGTAGTTTCTATATTTCGACCCCGGTTGGAAAATACAACCCGGACTGGGCGATCGCTTTTAACGAGGGCAGCGTGAAGCACATCTACTTTGTCGCCGAGACCAAAGGCAGTCTCGACACTATGGAACTGCGCGGCGTAGAAAATGCAAAGATCGAATGCGCCAAAAAACATTTTGCTGCCATCAGCAACGACAGCGTGGTTTACAGCGTGGTGGACAATTATGGCACCTTGATGCAGCTGGTAAGTAACTGATCCCATAAGGGCGCACTTCTATACAGGGGCAAGCCCTGTATCGTGCGCTCTGCGAGGCAGACAGCCCGGACGATTGAAGTCCGGGCTGTTCTGCGTCACTGCGTTCCGAACAAGGAGCTGCACCCCTTGCGCCGCTATGCAGCTATCCCTGCGCACTTTGTGGGCGGAGCAATTTGCTGACGCAAACGGCACCGCCCGCAAAGTTTTGAATATGTCCCCCCAGACCGTTTACCGTTTTTTCGGTAGGCGGTCTTTTTGTTTTTTACCAATTTTTAAGGAGGTCATGTACCATGCCAAAACAGAAAACCATCCCGGAGCTGGAAGCTGAAATCGAAGCCAAGGAACAGCAGCTTGCCCAGCTCCAACACAGACAGCAGCAACTTGAAAACCGCCGCAGCTACTACGAGAAAGGCGACCGCCGCAAGAGGGCGCACCGCCTCATCACTCGCGGCGCGGCCATAGAAAGTGTGGAGCCACTGGCAAAGGTTTTGACCGAAACCGAGTTCTACGCCTTTGCGGAAAAAGCGTTTGCTTTGCCGGAGGTCAAGAGCCTGCTCATGTCCGCCGTCAACGCCCACAACGCCGCCGGGCAGAAAGGAAAGGGATAACTATCGCGCTATATCATTTTCACGTGACACAGATCAAACGCAGCGCCGGGCAATCGGTTGTGGCATCCGCCGCCTACCGTTCCGGCGAAAAGATGCACAGCGAGTATTATGGAGAGGACAGCGACTACACCCTCAAGGGCGGCGTGATCTGTTCCGAAATCCTGCTGCCGCCCCAGGCCCCACTGGAGTATGCAAACCGAGAAACCCTCTGGAACGCCGTAGAGAAAGCCGAGTGCGGGAAGAAAGCACAGCTTGCATACAGTTTTGACATTGCCTTGCAGAACGAGTTTTCCATGCAGGAGAACATCGCCCTTGCAAGGCAGTTTTTGTTGGAGAACTTTGTTGGCCGGGGCATGGTAGTGGATTTCGCCGTACACCAGCCAGACAGAGAGGACGGTGGCATCCAGAACCCGCACTTCCATGTGCTGTGCCCCATCCGGCCCATCTTGCCGGACGGCCGGTGGGGCAACAAACAACGCCGGGAATATGTGCTGGACGAGCACGGCGAGCGCATCCGGGACAAGGCCGGAAGCTATGCGTTCAACGCGGTGCCCACCACCGACTGGGGCAGCCCCGACACCTTGGAGCAGTGGCGGCAGGCATGGGCGGAGTTGTGCAACGCCAAATTCGCGGAGAATGGTTTAGATTGCCGTATCGACCATCGCAGCTATGAACATCAGGGTGTGGAGCAGTTACCCACCGTCCACGAAGGCCCCACCGTCAAGGCGATGGAACAAAAGGGTATCCGCACCGACAAAGGCGACCTCAACCGCTGGATTAGGAAAACCAACGCCATGCTGCGGGAGGCAAAGCAGAAAATCGCGTCTCTGATCGGCTGGCTGAAAGAGGTCAAAAATGAACTTTCCGCACCACAGTCGCCTACACTGGTGGAGCTGCTGTCTGCCTACTATGACACCCGCAATCAGGGCGCATACAGCGGCAAGGCCAAAATCGGGAATTTGAAAAAGTTTTCGGAAACCGTCAGCTATCTGGAATCCAAGCAGCTCCGCACCACCGAGGATTTGGACGCGCTGCTGGGTTCCATGCAGAAACAGATTGACACGCTGAAAGAATCCGCATCCGGGAAACAGGCCCGTATCAAGGAATTGGACGAGCTGCTCCGCATGGCGGACTACTACCAGCAGGGCAAGCCCGTTGCCGATAAGTTGAAAACCATCCGTTTTGACACTTTCCGCCAGAAGTATAAGGCGGAGCATGAGAATGTGCTGCGGACATTTTACATGGCTGAGCGCAAGCTGAAAAATCAGTGGGTGGACGGGAAACTCCCCATCCATGCGTG
>CALWYC010000252.1 GCA_944385655.1 uncultured Intestinimonas sp.
ATCGCCTTTTTCCGGGTCAGCTCCTCGGAGCGGCCGCTGAAGATCTACGTCTACCGGCAGACCGAGGAGGAGGAGCCCACCGGCGATGTGTGTGCCGACAACACCTGGACGGTTACCATCAACCATGATGGGCAGACCCTGGTGGACGTGGAAGAACCCAGTGGGTCGAACAACTTCTTCACCAACATCTGGAACTGGATTTTTGGCACCAGCGCAGATGAGGTTGCGGGCTACACTTGGGATGAAGATAGCAACACCCTTACTGTAACGAACACCAAGATCATGGGCAAGATCACCGTTTCCAAGACCGTGGTGGACGGCGATGGTGGGTCACTGAGCACCGATGGAAAGTTTACCTTCACTGTGAAGAACAGCATGGGCAATGTGGTGGATACCCTGGAGGCCACCACCAGCAGCAGCGCCACCACCAAGGAGCTGCCCTACGGCACTTACACCATCACCGAGACCGACAAGGCCGACATCGACAACTACACCTGGAGCAATGTGACCTTTGACGATCAGAACGTGGACTCCTATGAGGTCACCATCGATGAAAACGGCGAGACCATTACCGTGGCGGCCAAGAACACCTACACTCGCAAGACCGGCACTCTGGTCATCGAGAAGATGATCCCCGTGGCCGATATGGTCGCGGTGAATGGTGCGACCGGCTACTCCGGCACCATCACCGCTGCCAGTGAAGAAAAAACACAGCCTCTGACCTTTAACGCTTCCAACTTCGGCGCAAGTGCGGCTACAAAGACCGTGGATGGAGTGGAGTATAAGGTTTACAGCCAGTCCTACCCCGTCCCCACCGGCACCTACACCATCACTGAGTCCGGCGCGGGCATTGAGCACTACAAGCTGACCACCAACTTTGACGGTGTGAACGAGAGCAAACAGGTCACCGTGACGGAGGGCACCGAGGCCACCGTCACCGTCACCAACGACTACGAGATCCACACTCATGCTCTCTCCATTGAGAAGATTGTGAGCAAGACCAGCAACAGTGTGAATGCTCCTGCGGACGCTGAGTTCACCTTCACCGTAAAGCTGGGCAATGGCTCCGAAATCGTCACCGGTTCCGACAGTTCTGCGGACTACGTGGAGAACGGCAGCTACACCTTCACCCTCAAGGCCAACGAAGAAGCCATGATCAAGGGCGTTCCCTACGGCGTGGCCTACGAGGTGGAAGAGACCAACATCCCCGAGGGCTTCGTCAGCAACTGGACGGACAATAAGTCCACCGGTACCATGCCTGATGATACTCTGGAGCTGAGCTGCACCAACACCTACTTCAAGTCCGAGACCATTAACCTCACGGTCGAAAAGACCTGGAGCGGCAGTGATGACTATCAGGGCACCGTCACCGTGGAGCTCTGGAAAAACAACGCTGCCACCGGGCAGACCAAGATCCTCAGCGCCTCGAACTGGAGCGCCAGCTTCAACGACCTGCCCCTCTACGACGGACGGAACGACGGCGAGATCAACACCTACACTGTCCACGAGACGGCGGTTGAGAATACCACCCTGGAAAACGGTCGGTTCATCGTCTATGGTGACCATACGGTAGCCAACAGCGATCCCGAAGTGCGTGAGGTCCTGGGCTTCTGGACCAGCAATATTCCGGATGCGGTTTCTGAGACCAGCACCCTCACCATCACCAACACCTGGACACCCGCGGAAAATGCCGGTACCGGCAAGTTCACCGTCCAGAAGTATGTGACTGGTACCACCACTCCTCTCGCTGGCGTCAAGTTTACACTGAGCGGCGATGCTTTGAACGGAGACCGCGAGGAGCTTACCAATGATGCGGGTCAGGCCACCTTTGACGCCCTGCCCGCCGGTACCTACACTCTGACGGAGAGCGTGCCCACTGGCTACAGTGCGGACACGACGACTTACACCATCAAGGTAGGCGATGAGGACGAAGAGGGCAATGCTCTTGTCCGCGTGGATGAGGATACAAGCACCAGCAATGTCTTCACCAATATCTGGAATTGGGTCGTCAATAACGTTACCGGCGGCACCAAGATCGGCGTGGATGGCACCCTGACCGTCTACAACACAAAGGTCACCGGCACCGCTTATAGTGTGCCTGACGCCATTACCATCACCAAGACCGACGGCGCCGAGGCCATCACCAGCGATTCCGCCACCTTTACGCTGACGGATGAGAATGGAGGAACTCGCACCGCCACCACCAATGGAAACGGCGTGGCCACCTTCACCTTCGGCGGCGAGGACGGTATCTCCATCACCGATGGCAATACCGTTGGTACCGTCACCAAGACCTACACCCTGACGGAGACTGACGCCCCCGCGGGTTATGATCCCAAGACGGGTGCCCTGGGCACTGTCACCGTCACTGCCGAGACCGAGGAGGTCCTGAAGGACGGCAAGTTTGTCCTCAAGACCACCTACACCGCCACAATTGACGGCGAGGAGTCTACGGAGGTCACCAACACCAAGAAGACCACCGACGACTATCGGGACGCCACCCTGACCATCACCAAGACTGACGGCGGTACGGAGAAGCTCTCCGGCGCTACCTTTACCCTCACCGGTGAGAACAGTTCCTACACCGCTACCACCGGCGCCGACGGTACCGCAGTCTTCGACTTCGGCAAGAACAAGATCCCCGCAGGCACCTATACCCTGACGGAGACCCAGGCCCCCACCGGCTTCAGCCTGGGCACCATCAAAGAATGGACCGTGACCGTGCGGGATGACGACGCGGAGAGCTACTACGATACCTACACCAAGGTGGATGGCAGCGAAGTGACAGACACCTATGTCACCGTCCACACCTACAAGGTGTCCGTGGACAGCGCGGCCGAGACCACTGCCGCCACCCTGCCTGTCACCAACACCCGCAACAGCTACACCGTGACGGTGCAGAAGATTGTCACCGGCGAGACCGACGCTCTGCCCGATAACTTCCAGATCACCAACAGCTATAATGACACTAGCTTTACCGTGGCCGAGAGTGAGGGTACCGGCGCAGCGTCCGATCCTTACACCTGGACCATGGAAGTCCCCTATGATACGGAAATCGTATTTACCGAGGAGAACTACACTGCCAGCGGGTATGCCAGCACACACACCGTATCTGTGAACGGCGCTCAGGCGGTGGCAAGCAATGCCGGGACGATCACCGTGTCTGCCAACAGCAATACTGTTACCTTTACCAATGACTACCAGAAGGATTTCAACGACGGTCAAAATATCGTCAACACTCCTGCGTTCTATCTCCTGAAGACCGATGGTACGAATCCGCTGCCTGGGGCAAAGTTTGAGCTGTACGACAGCGATGGCCAGAAGGTTTGGGAGACAACGAGTACCGATCAAGCTATTGAAGTGACCATCGAAAAGCAGCATCTTGGTACAACCCAGGGTCAGAATGAAAATGAAGACTTTACCTTTACATTGAAAGAGGTGGAGGCGCCCAAGGGCTATACCAAGGATGGTACCGAGTGGACTGTAAGTGTGGATCACGATGGTGAGGTCAAGGTTGAGAAGAGCCAGGATGGAACTTTCTTCTACAAAATCTACACCTGGATCGTGGATAGCATCACCGGAACAGGCGCGAGCTATGACGCCGATAGCAAGACTCTGACCGTCACCAACACCCGCGATCTGGGTACGCTGACCATCAGCAAGGAAGTCACCGGCATTGGTGCAGAGGATACCAACGCCCAGACTACCATCTCCAACATGAAGTACACCTTTGATATCCAGGCTGAAAACAGCATCGTGAAGGATGTGGCCGGCGAGACCTTTAGTAGTGTGCCGTTTGACAATAGCGGTAAGGCCACCGTGGAGGTAAAAGATGGCGAGATAAAAACCCTCGCCAATCTGCCCACCGGCAACTACACCGTTACTGAGCGCACTGAGGGTATCAGCATCGACCACTACAAGGCTCCTACCGTGACCATCAATGGCAAGAGCAATAGCGACACTGTAGAGCTGGAGAAGGGTGGAACAGCTAAGTTTGAAGTCATCAACGACTATGAGAAGGACACCGGCAGCAGCCAGGCGACCCTGACCATCCGCAAGGAGATCGAGGGCACGCTGAACGGCAATGACACCGATCTGAAGGCTGACCAGAATAGGACCTACTACTTCCGGATCACCGGCACCAACGTGTACGGCGAGACGGTGGACGCGGTCTATCCGGTCACTGTGGACGCGAACAGCAGCAGCGGTATCAAGGATGACATCACCCTGACTTACAGCAAGGGCAACTACACCATCACTGAGGTGGCCAATCAGAACGGCGACACACTTACCAAAGACAATGTGGCTAAAATCGCCGACTACACCTGGGCCAGCGTGAACTTTACCGACAGCGATACCTTCGCCTTCGGCAAGGACGGCGCTGAGGTCACCGCCACCAACACCTACACCCGCGACACCAACAACCTGAGCATCAGCAAGACCGTCAGTGGCGGACCCAGCAACGTGAGCAGCAAGGTCTACGAGTTTACCATCACTGCAAACGGCGTAGCCACTGTGAACGGGACCTACACTGTCACCGGCAACTATAATGCCGACGGCACTGCGGCGAATACCGTGACCTTCAGCAACAATTTGGCTACCGTGCGCATGAAGGCTGGCGAGACTCTGAAGATCGCAAACCTGCCCACCGGCAGCTACACCGTCACCGAGGATGCCGACAGCGCCAAGATCAATGGTGATACTGACTGGACCTGGACGCCCACCGCTGATCAGACTGCGGATCTGACCTCCGGGACCAAAAACTTGGTCTTCAACAACGCCTATACCCGCAACACCGGCACCTTGGTGATCGCGAAGGAACTCATCGACAGTGCGAACGACGGCAACCCCGCCGAGGCCAGCACCAAGACCTACACCTTCACCATCACTGGCCCTGCCGAGGCGGATGGTATGTACAGTGATATCCCGTTCACCGATGGCAAGGCCACTGTGACCATCACCGGTGTGAACAGCCTGACCATCGAGAACCTGCCCACCGGCAGCTACACTGTGGAGGAGCAGGACGCCAACATCAGCTACTGGACCTGGGCCAAATCGATCACCGGCAGCGGCGAAGTGGAGAACAACAAGGCTGCCACTGTCACTGTTCAGAACGACTACAGCCAGAATCCCACTTCCGCCCAGGCGACCCTGACCATCACTAAGAGTGTGGTGGATGAGAACGACAAGCCTCTGGCCGTCACCGAGGACACAGCCTACACCTTCACCATCGGCGGTAAGGACATCTACGGAAACGACCCCGCGACGACCACTGCCACCGTCACCGTGAAAAAGGGTGAAACCAGCGGCACGATCGAGACACCTGTTTCTCTGGTCTATGGCACCTACACCGTGACCGAGAATGCGCCTGGGAACGACGACATTCAGTGGTATTCCTTCAACGAGATGACTTACAGCGACAATGCTGGCAGTGTCTCTTTGAATGAGACCGCGAAGAGCGCCACCGTGGCCGTGACCAACCACTACACCCGCCACAACAACAGCCTGACCATCACCAAGCAGGTCACCAGTGGCGAGGTGGACGACAGCCTGCCCGCCGGCGCAAACACCACCAAGGTATACACCTTCGATATCACTGGTCCCACCGATGTGAACGGCAGCTACAGCGAAATTACGTTCAAGGACGGCAAGGCTGTGGTGGAGATCACCGGCGCGAACAGCAAGATCATTGAAAATCTGCCCGCTGGTCAGTACACCGTGGAGGAGCGGGACGCCGATGTCCCCTACTGGGGCTGGAATGATCCTGCTGCGCAGACCGTGACCGTGGATGAAGACCGGCCTGGCGAAGTCATCATCATCAACACCTACACCAAGGACCCGGCTGAGGAGACCACCGCTACCCTGAATATCACCAAGGACGTGGTGGGCACCATGAACGGCGGTGCGGAGTATGCGCTCAGCACCGACCAGAGCTACAATGTGATCATCACCGGTACCGACGTGTACGGGAACGAGTACAAGGGTGAAACTGCGATTCAGAAGACCGTCACCCCCGGTACGACCACTGTTGTGAAACTGACCTACGGTGACTACGAAGTGTCTGAGATCACCACCAGCGGGATGCCCGCCATCACCGGTCACAGCTGGAGCAGCGTCCGGTACACCGTGAACGACGGTACTGCCGGCACGACTACCGGAACCATCCGTCTGGATGAGAGGAACGAGTACGACGATGTGAACATCACCAACGTCTACACCCGCGATCTGGAGGATGTGACCATCGGCAAGACTGTGGCCGCCAATGGCCCGGCCAGCGCCTACACTCAGACATACAGCATTACCATTACTGCTGACGAGAGCATCAAGGCAGATGTGGCTGGTAAGAGCTACACCGGTATGACCACCAACGGCGCGGCGGAGGTCAATGTGGCTTTCGACGCGAACGGTGCTTACACTGTGGCGCTCAAGCATGGCGAGACCATCACCATCCAGGGTCTGCCCACCGGTGCTTACTCCATCAGTGAGAACGAGACCGATGCCGCCATCACCTATTGGAATCTGGCTGTCGCTGGCGACGAGGATGTGCAGGTGACCAAGGACGGGGAGAATCGCTTTACCGTCACCAACACCTACACCAGAGTGCCCGTTGAGGACGTCACCGCTGAGCTGACCATCACCAAGAACACCGTAGACGGTGATGGCAAGGCCCTGAACGTGCCTGCGGGCGAGAGCAAGACCTACTACTTCCAGATCACCGGCACCGATGTGTACGGCGAGACTGTGAGCAGGGTCGAGCCTGTCACCGTGAACGGTGGGACCGCCACCGGCAGCAATACCAACCCCATCAAGCTGACTTACGGCGACTACACCGTCACCGAGGTGGACGCCGACGGCAACCCCATCACTGAGGACAACGTGGCCGCCTTCACCGGCTACACCTGGAACGGGACCAAGTCCACAACCGCAACTACCCAACCCATCAAGTTGGATGCGGACAGCGAGACTGGCAACTTCACCGCTATCAATGTGTACGTCCGGGATCTGACTGACCTGACCGTCACCAAGATGTTCAAGGACCTCAGCGCCGCAGACATCGAGCGGCTGGAGAGCTTCAAGCTCACCGT
>CALWYC010000253.1 GCA_944385655.1 uncultured Intestinimonas sp.
CAGGACAATGCCCATGATCAACGCTTTCAGTAACCCCTTGCCGATTCCTAAAATAGTTCTCATTTGACACCTCCGTCCTCAATCCACATACACAAGCTCGGAAAGGATCTCATCCTCTATGAGTCGCTGTATCTCCGTCTGCCTGCGGTAATCCTCCATGAAGTCGCCCGTCCGCCGATACCGCTCATCATTGGACAACTTGGCATACATGGTTTCATACAGCTCGTCCGCCTGACGGCCGATGCCGTGCAGATATTCGGGAAGATTTTCTATCGCCCAATGCTTGCCGACATTCTCCTCTTCCAGATACTTTTTGGCGAGCATTCCGTACTTGCCGTAGGTGTGCCTGACAGGTCTGACAACTTGCCGATAGACTTTGATCTCCTCTTCGGTCAGCCCCTCGCCCCTGTCCGCTTTTGCAACGATTTCCCGTGCGTTCATACAATGACCTCCTTGCCCCTTTCATCGTGTTAATACGAATATCACATTTTCTCCCGTTTGTCAAGGGTTTTGGAAAAGTTTTCAGGAAAAAACTGAATTGGCTGAATGGCAGAGTTAAGTTCCACATTTTTGACTTTTTTCAATAAAACTGACATTTTGGCCTATTTTTGTGGAAGTTACCTCTACAAAGTTCCACCCCATCCCAACTAAAAGCAGAAAAAGAGCATAAAATACCCTGGGATCGGCTATTTTTGCACATGTAACGTCCACCCCTCTGAAAGTAAGATCTGCATTTATGTCCCATTTCCGCCAGCCAATTTATTTTTTCAACAACTTGGGTACTCGACATGGTAAAACTTAACCATTTATTTGAGCTTTGCAAAAAATCCTCGAAAAATATTTCTTATGTCACCAGAGCAGCAATTCCGCGGATCAGGAACGGGCAGGCGACAAGAATCACAAAAATCACGACCAGTCCCACAAAGTAATTCACGATCATCTTTCTCGCCTTCTCTTTGTCCTCGTTCTTATGAGCGATCGCAAAGAACACACCCATCACAATACTCCAAATAACAGCGGTCGCGAGGAATACCCAAACCATATACGGACGATATTGCTCAAACAGATCTTCCACATAAGACGTTACTTCCTCATACTGATCTCCGAGCTCTTGCGTGTAGGAAGCTCCACAAGCGGTACAGGTGTATACTCGCGTCGTATTGCCGTTTTCGGAAGTTGTATCGGTGATCGCGTAGCTGTGCCCGGGCGCGACGATAATTTCCGCATATATGTCGGCGCACTTATCACAAACAAATCTGCGCTCGCCGTCCTGCATGCAAGTCGCCGTCTTTACGATAGAGTTGGAGTAGTTGTGCCCCGTAGGATAGTCACCGCTCTCCTCGCTCTGCTCATGTCCGCAGACCTGACAGGTATAAACGGTCATGCCGAACGCTTCGCACGTTGGCTCCTTTGTCGCCACCATAAAATTATGACCGACCGGCTGTGTCACGCTATCTGTGTAAGTGCTTCCGCACCTCGAACAGGTGTGTTCCGTATAACCGCCTTCTTCGCAGGTTGCCGCCACCGTTTCCGCGACATACGCATGGCCGAGCGGCTCCGTCTGACTGCCGTTATACTGTGTCCCGCAGCGGGTACAGGTATAGACCGTCCCGCCATATCCGGTACACGTTGCGGAAACAGATTCAGTCACATAATTATGCCCCATCGCCGGAGTCCGACTGTCCGTATAAGTACTTCCGCATCTCGAACAGGTATGTTCCGTATAACCACCTTCTTCGCAGGTCGCCGCCACCGTTTCCGTGACATACGCATGGCCGAGCGGCTCCGTCTGACTACCGTTATACTGTATACCGCAGCGGATACAGGTATAGACCGTATCGCCATGCTCGGTACATGTTGCAGAAACATTTTCCGTCACATAATTATGTCCCATCGCTGCTGTTTCATTGTCGCGATAGCTGTCCCCGCATTTCGTACAAGTGTAAATGGTATAACCCCGCTCCGTACAAGTCTCCTCAACGATAGACGCGACATAACTATGCCCCGTCGCCTGTGTCTGGTTGTCCGTATGACTTATGCCGCACCATGTACATTTATAAGTCGTAACTCCGCCCTCCGTACACGTCGATTCCTCTATCACGACTTCGTAGCTATGCCCGAGCGCCGCTGTTGCGTTTCCTGTATAGTTATATCCGCATTTTGTGCAGGTGTACATTGTATAACCCGTGCTTGTACAGGTCGGATTGACAATGCGAGCTGAGAAACTATGCCCGGTCGCCGCCGTCGAATTACCCGTATATCGATCTCCGCACCGCGTACAAGTATAAGTTGTATATCCGCCGCTCGTACAGGAACCCGATGTCGTCGTCGCCCTATAGCTATGCCCGAGCGCCTGTGTCACATCAGTGGTATAGCTATCCTTGCAAACGGAGCAAGTGTAGACGGTATAGCCTCCTGCCGTGCAAGTCGCCTCCACGATAGATGCGACATAGCTATGCCCTGTTGCCGCAGTCGTACTTTCTGTGTATCGATCCCCGCACCGCGTGCAGGTATAAGTCGTATTCCCGCCGCTCGTACAGGAGCCCGAAGTCGTCGTCGCCCTATAGTTATGCCCGAGCGCCTGTGTCACATCAGCGGTATAACTGTCATTGCAACCTGAACAGGTATAGACGGTATACCCTCCCGTCGTGCAAGTCGGATCCACTTTATGGCTCACATATGTATGCCCCGCGGCACACGGATCGGATGACTGCAACGTAATGGAACTTGTCACGCAATTTCCCGCCTGATCGGTTGCACGAAACAGGTACTCGCCTGCTTCCGCCGTGGACTCGATCATTGTCCTCTCGACATAGGGCTCCCAATCAGAGGAGGACGGCGTCTTGTACTCCATAGCCGCAATCCCGCTCATTGCATCGGTTGCAGAAAATGAAAAGCCCTGCTTTACAGTACTTCCGCTCACCAACTCAGTTCCGTCATCAGCGGACAGTCTGCCGACCGGTGCCGTGCCGTCAAACAGGACAGTTCTCCTTCCCGAATGCCAACTTGCATCATCATAGGCTTGAAACGTATAAAGCCCTTCCAAGTCCCCTTCCTGAAAAGTATGTGATCTTTGCGGCGCAAAATAACGTATAAATGCCCCATCCGGCTTCGTGAAATAGAAATCTTTAATATCACCGCTGACGTCATCCAGCGCTTCTACGGTGTGACCGACGCCCACCCACTGTTCTTCGCCTTCCGCATATGTTCCGGAAATATACGGCGCACTCATATCCACATAGAACATATACTCCGCATCCAAGCGATAGTACTCCTCTTTCCCGTCCGATTCACGCGTCCATGTATTGGACAGGATCGTAATATTGACATGATACTCCCCTTCCTCCAACGTGACTTGCAGCTCATCATCGTTTGTCTGCATGGCAAGCACTCTGCCTTGTGCATCTGTCAATGTCAGAGTCTGCTTTGTCAGGATAGTACTGACTTGAATGCCGATTTCCTGATAATTGAGCGACTTCCCGTACTTCCCATCCGTATAATAGAACGCGCCTTGCGCATTCCTTTTTACAATGTAAAAGTATGCCGTCCGCGTACGATGATCCTCGTTATACGGGATATTCCAAACATCGCTTTGCCCCGTTCTCGTCTGTTCGACTTTCCCGTCCACAAACTGACGAAGTGTATAGTTTGCCTGTGGCTGCATCTTCTCATATGCCGCGCTGGCAGACATAGACGGTTGTCCTCCGAAAAGGGCCACCCCCAGCGCCACGAGAAGTATCATGCCAGCAAGCAAAACAAATAAAAGACTTTTCTTTCTATGCGTTACCATTCCTTTGTCTCCTCTTTCTGTTCCTCAAAGAGCGACTGCGTATAATCCCCCGCCTTGACGAGGATACAATTCCGCAGTTCCGTACTTCCCACAAAGAACGCCTGCCCCGTAACCGCCGAGATAATCATTCTCTGTTCCTCGTCGTTGAAGCTGTCGCCTGCCTTATAAATGTCGAGCACGTCCTTCATATCGGGCGCGGACAGCTTGAATATAAAGCTGTACTGACTGTTCTTTATGATTGCGCTCGTCTTGCCGCGCAGTTCCTCGTTTGCGTTCCAATCGGCGATGTTCTGCGTTGCGGGAATGAACGAGCCGTTGTACTTTCTTATTCTCTTGCTCATCGAATAGAAAAAATCGAGCGCGATGGGGAATTTAGGGTCGATGTAGAGGTGCGCCTCGTCCGCAATAATGAGCGTTCTCAAATGCGCCCCGCCCTTGTTCCTCTCTCTTGCATTTATGACTTCCTGCTCGATAAAACGAAAAATAAGCAGCATCTGCGCGTTCGCTACGACGTTATTCTTGTTTGCGAACAGGCTCTGGAAATCAAAGTCTATAAGGTCTGCGTCCGTCTTTAACGTGGACGGCGCGTTCCATATATCTGAATACCTGCCCGTTACAAACTTCTGCAAGTACAGCTCCGCCGTGCGCATATCTCTCTTGGTAAGGTCATCCATACTTTCCTTGCTCTTGCTCTGTAATGTTTCCAAGAGGTCGCTGAACAGCGGGAAATAGTCCGCGGGGAACGCCGAACAGTCGGTGTCCTCTGTAATGCCCATACGCGCATAAGTTTCCACGGCAAGGCTATTGATAAGTTCGATGACATCGACGGGCGCGTCCGCAAGAACAATCTTGAAAAACGATTCGAGCATTTTCAGGTGCGTATTGAACGTGACCTTGGGGTCGGCGGGCGTGCCGTCCTCCGTGAGTATCTTATAGATATGGAAAGGATTGATGCGCCCTTCCTTTGCATTGCCCACGTCGATGATGTTGCCGCTCAAATTACGGGTGAGCGTGAGATATTCGGCTTCGGGGTCTAACACGATGACTCTCGTGCCGTTCGCCCATTCATTGGCAATGAGTGTTTTGAGAAAATAAGATTTACCCGAACCGGACTTGCCGATAATCATTGCGTTGGAGTTCTGATACAGATTGCCCCTCTTCCAAAGATTGAGAATGAACGGGTAGCCGTTGTTCTTGTTCTCGCCGAGGAGAATACCTCCCTCGTCCAGAACGCAAGTCCTGACGAATGGGAACACCGCCGCAAGCGAAGAACTGTTTATGCCGCGCTCGTGGTTTTTGAGCGTACATACGGGCGATACGGTCGCCGACTTGAAGCCCTCTATCTGCAAGCCGTAAAGCGTTGAAGGCTTGAAGTTTTCCGTGAGCAGGGCGCGGCGCACAGACTTTTTGTAGTTTTCACTATTGAGGTAGTTATATGCCGTTATAGTGAGAGTGACGTCCAAAAGGCTCTCGTTTTCTGTCTGTAAGCTGTTGAGGAGCGCGTTCATTGTTTCCTGATGCGTTTCCGCGCTGTTTGCCTCGCTCGCCTTATCCGCCACAATCTGCTTGGTTGCCATTTCGCCGATACATTTGTCGATA
>CALWYC010000254.1 GCA_944385655.1 uncultured Intestinimonas sp.
TGTCCTTTCCATTGTATCACGCATTCGGACAGGCGTAATTACAAACAGATGACAAATTCTTAAGGTTTTCTGAAAGACGCCGCCCGGCGGGAGGACGGCCGCTTCATACTTTATAAGACGATTGAGAAGGGGGAAAAGTTACACGCATCCAGAAAAAATTCCCGCCCGGCGGCGCTCCTTATATATGAAAGAACGGATGGGTGGGGGGCGGCGGAAAAAGGGCGGGCAGAAAGGGCCGCCCCGCCGGTGTCCGCTCCGGCCCCTGCGTCCTTCCTTTCACCGCCCATATCATCCTGTTCCATCCTGGTCAGCCATTTTGAACCGGCCCTCCATTCTCCTCCAAAATTACCAACCGACCCGCTACACCCCTCACAAAATTTCCACACTGGTTGCACGCCGGCGTGCAACAAAAGGGCCCGGGGCGGGGTCAGATAGAAAAACGGGCGGCGGCGGGGGAAAAAGCGTAAAAAAACCTCTGTCCGGAGGGGAACCTTTTGAAAAAACCGCCGTCTAACCGGTAAATGAGGCCCTGAGACCCTGTGTGACGCAATTTTATGGTTGTGTTACAAAACCGGCAATCACATTGACGGGAGGGGGTCGGATGTGGTATCATGAGCAAAGAGGTGAGGGTAGTTATACTTTGGCTAATGCCCAAAAAAGTTCGGATTTTTAGACAAAATACTCCATTTACCCCAAATTTTAGAAGGAAGAATTCCAAATGAGAAACCTCAAGCGGGCTCTGAGCCTGGCTCTGGCCGCCGTCATGGTCCCGTCCATGATGGTCATCGGCGCCGGCGCTGCGAGCTATGACGACTTCTCCGACAAGGATAAGATCGTCAACACCGAGGCCGTCTCTGTCCTGGTCGAGCTGGGCGTGATCGCCGGCAAGGACGACGGCTCCTATGATCCCACCGGGATCATCACCCGTGCCGAGATGGCCAAGCTGATCTGCGTCGTGCTGAACGGCGGCAGCGATCCCAGCCTGGGCAGCACCAGCACCCACACCTACACCGATACTGTCGGCCAATGGGCTGAGGCCTACATTGAGTACTGCACTCAGCTGGGCATCGTGGCTGGTGACGGCGCCGGCAAGTTCAACCCCAACAACACCGTGACTGCCACCGAGGCCGCCAAGATGCTGCTGGTGGCTCTGGGCTACAACGCCAGCTTCGAGGGCATGGTGGGCGCCAACTGGGCCATCTCCACCAACGTGCTGGCCAACCAGAACAAGCTGTACGGCGGCCTGTCCATCGACGTGGATGCCGGCCTGACCCGCGACAACGCCGCTCAGATGGCTTACAACGCCCTGAACTGCGAGATGGTGGCCTACACCTACGCTCTGGTCACCGGCGCTGACGGCTCCCTGACCTCCATCCCCCGCGTGGAGAAGAAGGACGACACCCTGCTGAGCGAGAAGTTCGGCGGCGTCCGCGTCGAGGGCGTTGTGGTCAGCAACGAGCAGACCTCCGCCAACTTCGAGGGCAAGACCCGCATCGCCATCACCAACGCTGATGAGCTGGCCAAGGTGGGCCACAACTTCACCAGCGAGACCAGCAGCAACGCCACCTTCGAGGTCTCTACCGACGCCTCCCTGCTGGGCACCTCCGTGTTCTTCTATGTGGTCCCCTCCGTGGCCTCTCCCAAGAACTCTGAGAAGGCTGTGGTCCTGGGCTCTGTGATGGACTCCGGCAAGAACGTGGTCGTCTCCACCACCAAGACCTTTGGCTCTGATGGTATCGAGGGCTTCATGAAGGATGAGGACATCGACGTCAACGACAGCACCGCTGTCTATGTAGACGGCTCTCTCAAGACCAACGGCAAGGACGGCATTACCGAGACCGCTAAGATCACCAACAAGACCGGCTGGGAAGTCAAGTTCATCGACAACGATAACGACGGCATCACCGAGTCCGTTGTTCAGACCCAGTATGGCTTTGGTAAGGTCACCCGTTACTCCACCAAGGACGACGGCTCCCTGACCATTGACACCTATCCCGACAGCAAGGACTACAAGTCCGCTAAGGTCGTGGGCTTTGAGGACGTGGCTCTGAACGACTACGTGGTGTACAACACCATGGGCGGTAAGCTCTACGTTGCCAAGTCTGAGACCGTCACCGGCACCCTGGAGACCTTCAAGACCAACAGCGACCGTCTGAAGGCCAACCTGACCGTGGATGGCACCTCCTACACCTTCTCCGAGCTGGACTATAACAAGAAGGACGGCGAGCTGGAGCGACCCGACACCTATCTGGACGGCAGCTACATGGGCAAGGAGATCACCCTGTACATGGACAAGTTCGGCTATGTGGCCGCTGTCTCTGAGGTCCAGGGCTTCACCGATTACGCCTACATCGCCAACGCCAGCGCCAACAACGACGCCTCCGGCATGGCCGGCTCCGTCCGCGTGTACGCTGTCCTGGCCGACGGCACCGAGTCCTCCTATGTCATCGACGAGCTGGATAATGATACCTGCACTGACGTTGGCACTAGCAAGGGTGAGGTCACCATCGGCAACATCTATGGCTACTATGTCAACTCCGAGGGCAAGATCGATCTGACCACCGTGAAGAACGACAAGGTTGCCAACAGCACCGCCATCACCTATGACAAGGGCGACGCCACCATCTCCGGCTCCGCCATGAAGGTGGACAGCAGCACCGTGTTCTTCTACGGCATGCTGAAGAACGGCTCTGTCGACTCCGTTGAGGTCTACATCGGCAAGGACAGCGCTCCCTCCGTGAAGATGACCACCGACAGCACCTACAAGATGACCACCGTGGACAAGGACGCTGACGGCATCGCCGACGCCGTGCTGTTTGTCACCGACAAGGTCACCTCCAGCAACATCCTGTACCTCTATCAGTACGTGAAGAGCACCAGTGACAAGGCCATCTACAATGCTGTTATCGACGGCAAGCTGGTCGAGGGCATCACTGTGGACGACAAGGCCACTGATCTGGCTCCCGGCGTGTACTCCTACACCATCACCAGCAAGGACTACTACAGCCTGACCAAGAACCCCGCCACCACCGTGAGCGACTTCGTGGCTCTGGTCGACGGCAAGTCCGTGGTCGTTGGCGGCACCGAGGTGAAGGTCGTCTCCGACACCACCATCGCTGAGATCGACGGCACCGATACCGCCATCATCTCCGGCGTGGCCGAAAAGGACTACGTCACCGTGGTCTACAATGCTTCCACCGATGAAGCTACCGCCATCTACCTGATGGAGCGCTACTCTGCCGACAACGCCAACGTGCTGGGCACCAAGGACGCCAGCGTCGTCACCGACAAGCTGGTCACTGCCTACACCGACGCTGAGACCATCCTCAAGAGCCTGGTCTACTCCTACAACACCGCTGCTGACAAGGCCATTGTGGATGACACCGCTAAGGCTACCATCGAGGACTACGCCACCGCTTCTAAGGCCATTAAGGACAATGCTGAGACCACTCTGACCGCTGGCGACACTTACTACATCGTGACCCTGTCCAAGGATGGCGAATCCTACGCTGTCACCAAGCTGACCGTGGAGGATGCCACCGTTGCCACCGCTGATGTGGACTTCGCTCTGACCACTCCTGCCGCTGACGAGAAGAACACCATCACCATTGATCAGAGCAAGAGGACTGTCGCCGTGAGTGTGGAGAACAACAAGTCTTCTGTGACCATCACCGCTGACAAGAGCGATGCTCAGAAGATCGTTGTCGGTGGTGACGATGCGAGCGACGTGTCTGATACCTACACTGTTGACACCTCCAGCGTCGCTACTACCGGCGGCACTAAGACCTTCACTCTGACTGTGAGTGAGGACGGCCACACCGACGTGGTGTACACCGTCACCGTGACTGTTGCTGCGCCCTAACCTTTAGGACGTTTCATGAGTCAAGTAAAAGGACCCCGGACACAACTGGTCCGGGGTCCTTTTCTACCCATTTTTACAGCACCACGATGCCATAGTCAAAAAATACGCATTCGATATAGTTCCCGCAATTCAGGGTGAAGCTGGCGGTGAGGCTGCCGCCGGACCAGGTCCCCTCATAGGTATCCTCGTTGCAGCTCTGGCCGTTGACTTCAACGCTCTTCCGATGGCCGGTTTTGACCAGCTCGGCTCCGTTCAGGGCAGGGGTCACGCCTCCGCCGGTGTAGCGGACAAAGACCAGGGCTTTGTCCCCCGTTCCCGCCAGCTCCGCCGCCTTGGCGGTCAGCGTACCGCTGGCAGCCCCCCGGGACGTGATCAGAATGGTCCCGGCCATGTAGCCGCTGGAGTTGAGATAGATGCTGACCGACCGGGAACTGTTGTTGCAGTCCAGCTTGATGGAAAAGGTGTCCCCTCTGATGAGCGCTACGGGCGTCTCCAGGGTGACGGTCTTGCTGCCGCTCTCCCCCGCCGCGAAGGTCACCGTCTGGCTGGCCACGGCTTCGCCGTTGTATGTGACCGTCAGCTGAGTGGAGCAGCCGTAGTTGTCCGAGGGGTAAAAGGAGAAGGTGATCCCGGTGAGCACACCGCCGCCCGTGGCCGTCTTGGTGCCGGTGGAACAGGGGTCGTCGCCCAGAAAGCAGAAGCCGCTGGTCCTGGCCGTAGTGATGTCCCCCTGTCCGCTCTTGCTCAGCCGTGCGGCCCTGTCCTTGATCTGCACGGCGGTGCTTTTGGAGGCCACACGGCTCTCGTCCAAAAACCCATCGTATAACAGTGCCTTTTTATACCCGGTGTACTTGCCCTCATACTCGCTTTGCAGCAGCAGATTGTAAATGTTGTAGTCCGCCGCCTCCAGGCCGCTGAGGGCCCGGTCGGCCTTGGTCTCCGTCCGGTCCAGGGCGGCGTCTATTTTTGCGTTGTCCTGGTTGAACTCCTCCCGCAGGAATTTGTCCTCCCCCTGCCACTGGCACAGACCGTAATTTGCGGTGTATCCGCTTGCCATTTGCATCCCTCCTCACAGAACACCGCCCCGGCGGCCGGAGTTGCACGCCGGTCCTGTCTCCGGGCCGCCCCCTGCCCTCCCCTGTCTCCCGGTCCCATACCTCGGACCGGGCCCCGCCAAAACCTTCCCCCACTCCCGTCATCCTGAGCGCAGCGAAGGATCCGTCTCCCCCGTCCTGT
>CALWYC010000255.1 GCA_944385655.1 uncultured Intestinimonas sp.
CTCGGGAATTGGGGGTGAGCTCCGGCAGCGCCCGTATGCTGCTGACACGTGCAAAGCGCTCCGCTTTGGCGTTGATCAAAAAATATGAACACTCGGGAGGCGGCAAATAATGATCGGACTTTTCTCTCCCCTACTCCCGGCCTTCATTCTGTTGGTGGTGCAGTGGGTTGACCCCTAGCATTCTGGATAGCACACATAGTCATTGTGTTCGTCATACACACTTCCTCTACCCATTACCGTTCTTTATCTTCTGCGGCATCCAAAATGTCTTGTACTGTTCTGAAATACCCACAGATATCTGAAACCCCGGGCAGGCACCGCAGGTTGCGATGCCTGCCCGGGGTTTGTCTGTGGAATCTGCTAGATATTTACGGGGTCCCGGCCATCAGCTGGGAGAACGGCCGCTCTGGTAAAACTGCAAAATGGAAAATCGGTTTTTCTACGCGGACCACCCTATAAGGGCTGTGTGGTAGACCCTTGGGGAGAAAAATCAAGGTGCTTTCAGTGATAGAGTATTCCTCTCCATCAATAGTGTAGATGATTTCACCGTTCAGATTGTAGGGATCTGATGGGTTGGACCCAAAATAACCCAAGATCTCACAACTGTCCATGTGGACATGAGCTGG
Organism: uncultured Intestinimonas sp.; assembly: GCA_944385655.1. GTDB lineage: Bacteria > Bacillota > Clostridia > Oscillospirales > Oscillospiraceae > Intestinimonas. The sequence goes on from CALWYC010000255.1 coordinate 627, forward strand.
AGGGCCTTCCATGGGTTTATAGTACCAAATGCATTCGAAACTACACGCTCCCTCACAAACTGTTCCATCCATCCAGGCAATACTTCTGCGGATATCCGGTGGCAGTCGGTAATGGGTTAGTGCTTGCGGTCGGGGTGTTCGGACAAACAGGTGATCATATTTTCCCATTTCCTACTCCTCAATAATGAATATACTCCGGAATAGCGGCCTGATCCTGATATTCTTCCACCAGTGCGTCCCATCCGCCGGGGAGTTGAATCTTAACACAGGCTGGTCCTCCATGATCGCCACCTCCGGGAAATGCACAACACCTGGGCCTCCCCATGGTACCTCCCACAAAGAGATTGAGATGTTCTGTCGTCCAATATTTCCTAACAGAGAGTGTTGGGTCGCTTTGGGGGAGCGGCACATGTTTGGGCACATGGTGATTATCGACCATCCAACGCACCGAAGCGTTGCCAGCCAGCTTTCGCGCATACTCGCTAATATATACCTGTACATCTCGACGACTCATACCCAGGCTGGCCAACATCTTGGCCCATATGGGCGAAATGATATAGGTACACCCGGGATCAAATCCGCCCGGATCATCTGTTTGGCACATGGCATGCAGAAGCTCCTGAGCAGTTTTTCCGCCGATAACAAAGGAGCGGTGATGGGCCCATGTAAGTGTGACGGCACTGTCTTCACAGTCGAGACCAAATTCAGTGTGGAAAGGCGGCCAGGGACTGTTTTCCTCATCCTCACCAAAGCAAATACCAAATCTGGCCTCATGTCCGGTATATGCATTGTCTTCCAGCGTGGGACGTACACCGGAGATATTCATGGTAATCAGCGCCAGGGCGCGGGCAATGGCCGCTTTTAAAAATGGCAACTGCTTTTAATACCACCAAATAGGAGCACACATCAAGAGGGCCGTTAAAAATCAGTTTACAAAAAAGACAAATTGGGCGACCTTAAAGGGTTGCCCAATTTGTCTTTTGACTGGTTTATTTAACAGGTCCCTGTCCCTGATGTTGAACATAAACTATGTGAACCGTACTATCTCTACGAGTTCCAGTTCCCTTTTGAGTGCGCTTTGCCATGCTCTCTGCGCTCCGTTTTCTCATCCGCTCGGTGACATGGCCACACACATCCAAGGTAAAGGAGGCCGCGCGGTGGTCCAAGTTTTCCAACACGGTTTTGATATCGTCCCCACCTTCCAGCGCCCCAACGACATAGGTGTGCCGAAAGAGGAAATAAAAGACATATTCGGCCAGGGGCATGGGGTGCGTGATCCGCTCCAAACCATCGTACAGATCACCGTCGTGTTTGATATACATTCGCTCGTCTCTGGAATGGGTAATGTGACGCAGGTTGTCCGCGTTGCGTTCGGTTTTCTCCCACTCTGTCAACCTCCAGCTCAATGACCAAACCTGTGGTCCCTCTCTATAGAATATGGGCCACGGTTTGTAGTATACAAAATCAGTTTTCAATTTTATCAAAATATGCTATGATGTATAGTATGTTTTAGCATGCGCAAAGTGTCTGTTAGAACTGTGCACTATCCTGGTAATAGCCCACGGAACATTTAATAACTCATCCGGCAAAATGCACTTTATTGAGAGAGTAATATAAATGAAGAAAATATGTATTTATTGCGAAAAATGGTCCTCAGGCGGAATAGAATCTTTTATTGCTTCTGTTCTTAGTCAAATTGACTTGAGGGATATACAAATTGATTTGGTAAGTTGTCAAATAGAATATAGCCCCTTTACTAAGGGACTAATTGAAAGAGGTGTTAAATTTCACCAGCTTTCCGGAAATAGAAATAACGTGTTAAAAAATAGATATTTGTTTTTACAATTGATGAAAAGACAGCAGTATGATATACTTCATGTCAATGCTTTTCATGGTGGTTCTTTATATTATTTATATTTAGGTAAAACGGCAGGCATACCTAAGAGAATTGCTCACTCGCATAACAGCATGCTAAAAAAGGGATTATTTTCCGCATTAAAGCTGGCTATTCATAATATTGGGAAAATAATATACGCAAAATACGGGACCGACCTATGGGCGTGCTCTAGCGTCGCAGCACATTTTCTGTATCCAAAGTCCTTATCGAGTCAGGTAGTCATTATTCCAAATGGCATTGATGTCATGAGGTTTCAGTTCTCAGAGGACAAAAGATACGCTGTCCGCGCAGGACTGGATATATACGACGAGATTATATTAGGACATACTGGACGTTTCTGCCAGCAAAAAAATCAGCTCTTTTTGCTTGATGTATTTTATAATTTCTTAATAAAACATCCCAACAGCAAATTACTACTTGTTGGTGATGGAGAAGATAAATCGCGTTTAATCAATCGTGTAGCCAAACTCGGTATTGAAGAAAAAGTAATTTTTACAGGTATTACAAGTCACGTAGAGGATTTTCTATTCGCCATGGATGTATTTCTATTTCCAAGTATTTTTGAAGGGCTCGGAATCGCGGTAGTTGAAGCTCAGGCTTCAGGACTTCCGCTTATCTGTTCGGATCAAGTTCCTATGGAAGCGATGTTGTTACCAAACGTGCAGCGTCTACCTCTAAAATTGGATATTGAACAGTGGGTTCAAGCAGTGGAAAAAGTATGCAAAATTTCAAATAAACGTGATAGTTGTGCTGCACTGGTAAAAAATAAGGGATACGATATTGAAACTGTGACAGCTTTTATTCAAAACACATATGGAGGAACATAAATGAAGCGAGGCTTGATTCTTTTGTTTTTAGCTATATTGTTTTTGCCAAGCATTTTGGGACTAGCTTCCAATGTTACTGGGGAAATTTATGATGTTGAATTGGTCGGATATACAGATAAGATTGAAAAGCCAGATTTTTCCTTATCAACCGTCATGAGTGGAGAATTTCAGACTAACTATGCCGCATGGTATCAGGAAAACTTTCAGCCAAGAGGAAGCTTTATAAGAAATTATTCGACCATTCTTTATAATTTATTCCATTTATCTACAAACAATCGTATTATAGGGCGGAACAAAGATATTTTTGAATCTGGATATATAAATGCCGAACTGTGCATCAATGGTTCTTCAGATTTTCTGCAGATAGAGTCGCAAACTGCGGCACAGCTTTACATGGAAAAATTGGAGGTATTGCAAAGCGAGTTAGAAAAATACGGGAAAACACTGTATATTGTTATGACACCAAGCAAAGCTGATTTTCACAGTGAGAACATTCCTAATAAGTATATTGCGATGAGCAATCCGTCTGCGGTTCCCGGGCAGGAGTATTTTGCAGATCTGTTGAATACGTCAGATATTCCACACACCATTTGCTTTGAGGGAAAGGATGAACATGTTTATCCGACTTTTTATTTAACAGGTATACATTGGTCACGGACATTTGAGCAGGAAACTTTGGTGGAAATCCTGAATAATTTAAAGATTTATGCGGATAAGTCCTATCCCACGATTACTTTGGGAGATGTTACAGCACAGGACACCCCTTTTTGGCGAGATGCTGATGTATATGATTTGTTAAATGTCTGGAATCCATATACAGAGACTTATTATCAGTATAATATGCAGGCAAACTATCCTGAAAATTATGACAGCTTAGGGATACTGTTTCAGGGCACATCATTTTCAATTGGTTTTTTTGAAGATTACACCTTTACAATGCCATTTGAAACTGCAATTCATATTAATCGGAATCAATATATTCAGACTATTTCCGGTATTACTCCATTTTCTTCCTTTGATGAATTGAACCTATCCGAGGTGCTAGATCAAATAGATGTCGTAGTGATTGAAATTTTGCCTGCTGAATTGGAGAGCTTTGGTTACGGCTTTGTTGAAGCCCTCTTGACTACCCTAGAAACCTATACTCCCTCTACTCCGCCTTATTTGAAAAGTTTGGATGTTGCTTATCCTGGGGAATGGAATACCCTTTATTTTAAAGGGCTATATAGTAGAGAATCTAGCCATGTATGGACAACACAACAAAGTCAAATTACCCCTATATTTCTAGGTCTATCCAGGAGTTTTGGCGCAGATGGCACATTTCTCTCAGCACTTGGTTTCGGGATTATGTTTATATTCCGCTGGGGGGTAGCCGTCACGGAACAGCACGTACCTACGTCAATTTGTTGATTGTATTTTTTCTTACTGGGCTTTGGCATGGTTCCAGCTTTAATTTCATTATATGGGGTCTCTTTTACGCAGTGTTCCTTATCATTGAACGGCTTGGCTTTAAGAATATATTGGAACGAATTCCTGTGATTTTACAGCATATCTATGCACTGTTAATCATTATGATTGGCTGGGTGTTTTTTAGGGCTGAGGATCTAAACAGCGCAATTTCATATATTAATGGTCTATTTATTCCGGCTGGTAATGATTTTGTCAATTTTCAGTATATTATGACTGCTCAGTATTGGTTTTTTATTATAGTCGGTATTTTCTTCTCAATCCCGTGGACCAAAGCTGTAACACGCATGTCTTCTTCTAAGATGGGTACATTGGTCTACAATGTTGCCACTTTACTCGTATTCTATATAGCTATCTGCTACATGGTGGGAAGTGGGTATAGTCCGTTCCTGTACTTCCGATTCTAAATATCTCAAGTGAGTTTTCCCACACTGGAGACAAGTTGGCTCCATTTATGTTATTACTCAAGCGGTGACCCCTCGTATCCTCCGTGGGATTATAAAGTTGGAAACCTCAAAAAAGAAATGGACTGTGAAGATTAATGAAAGAAATCGCTTTGGAATTACAGCCCTGCTGCTGGGACCGCAGCGGGATAGGCACCTACACATATGAGCTGTCCAAAAGGTTGCGTAGTCAGGAGGAATTCCACTTCCACGGCAACATATTTAATTTTCTGGGAAGGCGTGACAATTGTACGGCTCTTTCTGAGATTACTATACCCATTTATCAGAACACAATCATGCCGTATGGAATATACAGAAGAATTTGGAGCTTTGTGCCTATCCCCTATCAGTGGTTATTCAAAGGCCGAACTGACCTGAGCATATTTTTTAATTTTATTGTTCCCCCCAATATAAGCGGTCATGTCATTTCGGTAGTCCACGATCTGACATATCTCCGCTACCCGGAGACGATGAAAAAATCAAATCTTGAGCATATGAGAAGGGGAATTGCCTATAGTATCGCGCGCAGCGACAGGATCATTACCGTGTCACAGTTTTCCAAGAAGGAAATTCAGGAACTGTTGGGGGTGCCTGGTGAGAAGATTTCTATCGTGTATAACGCGCCTTCGCTGGCAAAAGAAACGGCCGAATACGATGTGGTCAGAAAAAAATATGGGATAAATCAGGACTACATTCTGTTTGTAAGCACGATTGAACCGCGAAAAAACATTGAGCGCCTGCTACGCGCTTTTAGTTGTATCAAAAAGAAATATAAAATTCCCCATCAACTAGTGCTGGCTGGGGGAAAGGGTTGGCAGGACGAAGAGATCTACAAAACGGCAGCACAAATGGATCATTCCGAAGACGTGATTTTTACCGGATATATTTCCGCAGAGGAAAAAAACGCGCTCTATCAGAACGCCACTGTTTTTGTTTTTCCATCAATATATGAGGGGTTTGGCATACCACCATTAGAGGCAATGGCAATGGGCTGTCCCGTTGTATGCGCAGACGTGGCCTCTCTACCGGAGGTTGTCGGAGATGCGGCGCACTTTGTAGACCCGTTTGATGAGCAGAGCATTGCCGATGGAATTATGAAGATTCTACTCGACCACGAATATGCAAATTATCTGGTTGAAAAGGGACATGAACAATGCAAAAAGTTTACATGGGATTACTCTGCCCAGCAACTGCTGAAGGTCTGCCGTGAAGTTTTGGCACTGTAACTGTTGCAGAGAACAGGCCAATATATGAGCGAGGGCAATACAAATGGTTCACAAACTTAAACGCTACTGGTTTTTGTTTCAAGAGCTGGTGAAACGCGATTTTACAAAGAAGTATAAGCGGACAATCCTAGGCATGGCCTGGAGTATTCTCTCTCCGCTAATCAACCTGTTGGTGATGTGGTTGGTGTTCAGCAACTTATTTGGAAATAACGTCGATCACTACGCCATATATCTTTTTGCCGGACAACTGGTATTCTCATATTTTTCAGATGCTACTAACCTGGGCATGAATTCGCTAGTCGCCAATGCTGGAATCTTTACAAAGGTAAATGTGCCAAAATATTTGTTTTTATTCTCTCAGAACGTCTCATCCCTAATCAATTTTGGTTTGACCCTGCTTATTTTCTTTGGATTCGTTGCTTTTGACGGAATTCCCTTTACCTGGAAGTTGCTCTGTCTTCTTTTTCCGGTGGCATGTCTCATCGTCTTTAATCTTGGTTTGGGGCTGATCTTATCCGCACTTTTTGTCTTCTTTAGAGATATGCAATATCTATGGGGAATTATGACACAGTTATTGATGTGGTTGTCCGCCGTGTTTTATACCATTGACAGTTATACCTATACTGTGCAGTGCATGTTTTTGCTGAATCCGATTTATTTGTATATTCGTTATTTTCGCAAAATCGTTATAGAGGGAACCATTCCCACTGTTCAGTTTCATATTCTGGCCATGGCATATGCATTGATTGTCTTTGGCGTGGGGGCATATATGTATAGAAAATATAACCATGAGTTCTTATATTACGTTTGAGGGCAAGATATGAAAACTGTACTAAAGGTGGACCATGTATCCATCAGCTATAAAATAGGAGATTTTCGAGATATTGGCTTAAAAGAATGGACCATGCGCCATTTGAAGAAAAATTATCATGTGGAGACTTTTTTGGCAGTGAACGACGTCACCTTTGAACTGAAAGAGGGAGACCTGTTGGGCATTGTCGGGGCAAACGGAGCTGGAAAATCCACGTTGCTGAAAGCCCTCTCCGGTGTGATGGAGCCAAGGAGCGGTGTGATTGAGCGGTATGGGTCGGTTGCCGCACTCCTGGAGCTGGGCTCTGGATTTGACGGAGATTTGACCGTCCGAGAAAATGCCTTCCTGCGGGGGGCCATGCTGGGCTATACGAAGGAGTTCATGGAAAACACCTACAGCCAAATCATGGATTTTTCTGAGCTGGCACCCTTCGAGAACAGGCCCTTCAAACAACTCTCCACGGGGATGCAGTCCCGTCTTGCCTTTGCCATTGCGTCGCTGGTGCAGCCGGAAATACTGATTCTGGACGAAGTCCTTTCGGTGGGCGATGGTGCATTTCAGGAGAAAAGTGAGAAAAAGATGCGGGAGATTATCCAAAATGGAGCGGCAACCATCTTTGTATCGCACTCTCTCGATCAGATACGGGAGATGTGCAATGTAGTGCTATGGCTGGACCGGGGCAGACAGATCGCCTATGGTGACACGCGCGAGGTCTGCGACAGGTATGAAGCCTATCTGGCCGGAAAAGGCATCGCTTAGAGGGGGCTGCGGATGAAGATTTCAAAGAGAGCTCTGTACCGGCTGCTTGGGGTTGTTTTTATACTGATTGCATACTTTTCCCTGCTTACTGGCATCAGCTATTGCAGGGCACCGGAGAAATACCGGATGAATGTCCTGGAGAAATTTTCGGTCTCCGATTTTTCTCTCATGGAGGGGGCCTCAGGTACTGTGGACCCGGCTGCCGGCCAAATTCAGTACAAAAATGAGGCGGCGGGTATTTTGTCGGGCTGCTCTGTGGAAATTGCGATCCCCGATGTGCGTACTGTGGCGGTTGAATTTACGCTGAACTGCGCAGCGGGCTACGAGGGCGGCATCCTCTGTGTGGACCTGTGTGGCGAGAGCTATGACTCCCCAGAGCAGGAGTACCAGGAGGTCTTGCAGGCTGGGACCAAAGCGCTGCGCATTTCCCTGTCCACCGGTGAAGTGCCACCCGACACCTATGACCTGCGGCTATTCACCCTGGACAGATGCGATGTGACGATTGAGGGATTGGAGGTGGCCCTGCTGTCCGACGGCATAAACATGACGATAGTCGGCGCCTACCTGCTGGCCTGTGTTGCCGCTTTGCTGAGCGCCCTATTTTTCTGGAGATTTTCCAAATATCAGATAAAGAAGACAGATATCTCGATGTGAGAGGACTGAGACTCCAATGTGAAAGGGGAAAACATGGAAAATATAGCGCGAGACTTTATTTTGAGCGATTTGAAGCAGAAGCTGCCGGCTGCGGACAGCGTGGCCCCGGCGCCGGACAAAGGTGCCGATCGGACATGGGTTGCACGGATAAACCAGTGGCTGCAAAATGCGGAGCAGGAGAGCATTGCCAGAGAAGCAGTGACCGCGGTCAATCCGCATGTCCACATTGAAAAGGGTTCTGCCCCCAAACGGTTGCTAAAGCGGTTTATACGCAAGATGGTCTACTGGCTCCTCCAGCCGGTAGTGGTGCAACAGAGTGGCTATAACACCCTGACCAACGATGTCACCAATCAGCTTCGGGATAGCATCTGCGTGTTGAAGGACGTGGTCGCGTCCCAGCAGGCTCTCATCCAGGAGCTGACAGGGCAGCTGGATGCTGTGAAGAACCGCATTTCAGAGATGGAAAACAAGGTACCCAACCAGATAGATTTGTTAGACAAGCAAATAAAGGGAGCACTCGGCGCTGCCCAGCGGGAGCTTACAGAGCAGAGGTACGCCCTCTCCACGGTAACAGCGCAGGTTGCGGAGGGTGCGGCCGGGCTGACAGAGCAAGGGCGGGAGCTCTCCAGGATTGCCGAGCAGGTCGGGGCCGTGGATATCCGCGTCACCGACTTGGAAAAACCCGAGGATTCTGTCAATGATTATATGGACTACGCGGCCTTTGAGAACCAGTTCCGGGGCTCCCAGGAGGAGATTCGCAGCCGTATCCGCCGCTATTTGACGTATTTCTCCGCAGGCGACAAAGTGCTGGACCTAGGGTGCGGCCGCGGTGAGTGGCTGGAGCTTTTAAAGTCCATTGGAGCGGAGCCGGTGGGCGTGGATCTGAATGAAAATACCGTCTCTCTTTGCCGCAGAAAAGGCCTGAGCGTTGTACAAGATGATTTGTTTGACTACCTAGAACGACAGGAGGACAGCTCACTGGATGGAATTACCGCCATTCAGGTGGTGGAACACCTCACCCCGGTCCAGCTGCTCCGGCTGACTCAGCTGTGCTACCGAAAACTGAAGTTTGGCGGTCATATCATTTTTGAGACGCAGAATCCCGCCGTAGTATACACAATGACAAATTATTTCTTGGTGGACCCCACCCACATTCGGCCGGTCCATCCGACCTGGGCTAAATATGTGCTGGAGAATACAGGCTTTAGCGACGTGCGCCTGGATTATCCAGAGTATGCGTGGGTTACAGACGGCTCCATTCCGCCGTTGGATATCTCGGGTAGTGACACAGCGGTGTTTAATCAGCAAATTTCGTATTTGAATAATCTACTTTATGGTTCTACCGACTATGCAATTATTGCAGTAAAGAACTAAGCCGTGGAAGAGAGAGGGTACCGGTATGAAAAAGAAGATTGCCATCACATTCCCATATGTCCCCTTTTTTTCGGGCGGCGCTGAACTCCACGTTGCCTCTCTCCGTGAAAAGCTCTGTGCTCGGGGATATCAGGCAGAAATTGTGTCCATCCCCTTCAAGTGGTATCCTGTGGATGAACTATGGGAGCAGCAGTTGATGTGGAAAATGTTAAATATTACAGAGAGCAACGGAGAAAAAGTTGATTTGGTTATTGGCACCAAATGGCCCTCCTATCTCGCCAAGCATGACAACAAAATCATATGGCTTATCCATCAGCATAGAGAAGCATACGATCTTCAAAATATCTTTTTTAGCCAATTCCGTGATGGGACGCCGGGGAGAGAATATTTGCAGCAATTTCGGGATGCGGATACCGCTGCCCTCAAAGAGGCAAAGAAGATATTTACAATCTCAAAAAATGTCAGTAAAAGATTAAATGATTATAATGGCATTGCTTCTGAACCGCTGTACCATCCTCCAAAACATTATGGGCACTACTTTTGCGAAGGATATGACGAATATATTTTGTCGGTTGGAAGATTAGACAAGATGAAACGTCTGGATATTCTGATCCAAGCCATGAAATTTACTGATCCACATGTTAAATGTCTGATTGGTGGTACAGGTGCAAGTGATGACACAATTGCACTGAAAAAAATGGCCAAAGAACAGGGCGTGGACAATAAAGTTCAATTTTTAGGATTTGTCACCGATGAAGACCTGCTGAAGCTATATGCAAATAGTCTATGCGTTTATTTCGCACCCAAGGATGAGGATTACGGCTACATCACATTGGAGGCATTTCTCTCCCATAAGCCGGTGGTCACCACCGTGGATGCCGGCGGCGTACTGGAATTTGCGGAAAACGATGTGAATGCGGTGGTCACTGAGCCCGACCCGGAGCAGATTGGCCAGGCCATCAATCGCCTGTACCTGGATAAGAAGCTGGCGCGGGATTTCGGAGAAAACGGATATCAAAAGGTCAAGGACATTTCCTGGGACAATGCCCTGGATCGGCTGATGACATTCAGCGGCCTGGAATGAGCGCATATAGAAAGCTGGGGGAGAAGTTATGAAGAAAATTGCATTCCTGACCCCGCTGCACCCTCAGAAGACGGGGATCGCAGATTACGCGGAAGAAATGCTGCCCTACTTGCGCGCATCCCTGGGCGAGGATTTCCAGATAGATCTGTTTGTGGATAATTGTAGACCAAACGGAAAAGATGTGTTGGCAAACCATCAGATTTTTCAACTAGATGAATATGACGCCAGACGTGATGAATACAACCTGACGGTTTATCAGATGGGGAATAATCCGTTCCATTTTAAAATCTATGAACTTGCGCTTCGATATCCCGGCGTTGTAATTCTTCATGATTTCGCTATTCATCATATTGTGGCAGCAATCTTCCTGGAGCAAAAGAAAGACGAAGTTGCCTACTTTGATGAAGTTGGGTATAGCCATGGATTGGACGCGCGGAACAAGGCCTATATGCGTGCAGCTAACGGGGAATTGGGCCTATGGGAGACCGATGCGGTGGATTATCCCATGAATCGCCGGCTGGTGGAAAGGGCCCTGGGAGCGGTGGTCTTCTCCCAGTTTGCCAAGGATCGGCTGGCGGCATACGGCTGTTCCACCCCCCTGCACCGGTGCTATCTGCACTGCGGGGGCAAGGCCGCACTCTGTACACCGGAGGAGCGGGATATGGCGCGAAAACGGCTGCGCATCCAGAGCCGAGCGGATGAGATAGTTATTGGCGTCTTTGGCTTCATATCTCCGGCCAAACGCCCGTACAGCATCCTGGCGGCGGTTGCGCGGGCAATGAAAAAGACGGGGAAAAGGCTGCGTCTATTCTATGTGGGGGAATTGCAGCCCACCTGTTCCGATTTGTCCAGAGAGATCAAGAAGCTGGGGCTGGAGAACCAGGTGCAGATCACAGGCTTTACCTCCTCGGAGGAGTTTTTGGACTATCTGGATGCCAGCGATATCTGTATTTCTCTGCGCTACCCCACCATGGGTGAGACCTCCGGTGTGCTCAACCGGGCGCTGAGCCGGGGAAAACCGTCTATCGTCACTGACATCGGGACCTTCTCCGAGCTGTCAGACAATACCGTGGCCAAGATCGGGTATGGCGAGACGGAGGCGGATGAGCTGGAGTCGGCGCTGGAGAGACTGCTGATAGACAAGCGGTACCGCAATACGCTGTCCAAAAACGGCCTCCAGTATGCGGTAGACCATTTGCAGATTGCGGATACAGCGGCAGACCTGGCCGCCTTCCTCAAGAAAGCGGTCTGGGCGGCGGACCTGGAGAAAAACGAGCTTTACCAGAAGGTGCGGGACAAGCTTTTGCAGAATTGTCAGGAGTGTTGTCGAACGGATGACGGCGTTTTGGTGCCCCTGGCGGGGCGGCTGGCGGAGATTTTTGGAGGCGATGCGGTTTGATGTGGCATGTGGTCGGTTCCACGGGTTTTATCGGACGAAGCCTGATTGAAAAGCTGCCGCCAGAGGTATCCTATTGCTGCTATGCGAGACGTCCGGCGGCGGGAGAGTACCAAATAGACCTGTTGAACCTGACCGCTGAGTGCTATTCAGAGATTCGGGCGGGAGACTATGTGGTGCTCTTGGCGGCCATTTCTTCCCCTGACTTGTGCCAGTCGCAGTATGAGATGGCTTACGCAACCAATGTGACGGGGACAAAGCGGTTCATTGCGGAGTGCCTCCGGAGAGATGCGCGGGTACTGTTCTTCTCCAGCGACGTGGTGGTCGGGGCTACCGACCACTCCCATGACGAAACCATGCCAGTCGCGCCTCTCGGCGCCTATGGGGGTATGAAGCGGGAGATCGAGCTTGCATTTGCAGATGACCCCCGGTTCAAGGTATTTCGACTCTCCTACGTGTTTTCTCGGGAGGACAAGTTTATGAAATACCTCCGCAAGTGTGTAGACAGCGGAGAGGAGGCTGATGTCTTCCAGGCGCTATACCGGAACGTTGTCTATTTGGACGACGTTTTGGAGGCGGTCATCGCCCTGGGAAAGCATTTTGACGCATGGCACAACCCCATATTTCATCTCTCGGGTCCAGAGCTACTTTGCCGTGCTGACATGGCCGAGCGTTTCCGAAGCACAATCGCGCCAGCCCTGCGATACACAACCCGGTTGCCGGAGGCGTCCTTTTTCGAGGCCCGCCCCAACGTGATTGAGACACATTCGCTTTATTTGGAGCAGCTGCTCTGCCGCCCCCCCGCAACGCTGGCGGAGGCGCTTAAATTGGAATATCAATGAACATCAAAGGAGAAAACAAGGATGAGTAAAAAAGCACTGATTACCGGCATTACTGGCATGGTGGGCTCCCATCTGGCAGATTTCCTGCTGGAGAACACGGACTGGGAAGTGTACGGCGTCTGCCGCTGGCGAAGCCCGCTGGACAATGTGGACCATCTGCTGGAGCGGGCCAACCAGAAGGACCGTCTCTTCTTTGAGTATGCGGATCTCAACGATGAGATGTCCCTGATTCACACCGTCCGCACCATCCGCCCTGATTATGTGTTTCACCTAGCTGCCCAGAGCTATCCGATGACCAGCTTTACCGCGCCAATCGACACCCTCAACACGAATATTCTGGGTACCTGCCGCCTGCTGGAGGCCCTCCACCTGCAGATGAAGGAGGACGAAGCATATCATCCCATCATCCATGTGTGCGCCTCCTCCGAGGTGTTTGGCAAGATTCCCAAGGAGAAGAAGCCCGATACCGGCATCCATGAAGAGTGCCCCTTCCACCCCGCCTCTCCCTATGCGATCTCCAAGGTGGGCACGGATTTGTTGGGCCGCTATTATGCTGAGGCCTACGGGATGACGGTTATGACCACCAGAATGTTTACCCACACCGGTCCTCGGCGCGGAGATGTATTCCATGAGTCCACCTTTGCAAAGCAAATTGCGATGATCGAAAAGGGCATGATTCCCCCTGTGGTCAAGGTGGGTAATCTGAAGAGCCTGCGGACCTATGCCGATGTCCGCGATGCTGTCCGAGCCTACTATATGCTGGTTACAGTGAACCCCGTGGCCGGTGAATATTATAACATCGGCGGCACCTACACCTGCGAAGTAGGGGATACCCTGAATACGCTGATCTCCTATTCCACCATGAAGAACCAAATTCGGGTGGAGGTCGACCCTGAGCGCCTGCGTCCCATCGACGCCGACCTGCAAGTGCCCGACTGCCGTAAATTCAAAGCGCATACCGGATGGGAGAGCCAGATTTCCTTCGAGACCACTATGAAGGATTTGCTCAATTACTGGCGGGAACGCCTTGCGCGCGGGAACAATTTCCTGACACGGTGAGAGGTAATTGATATGTTGATTCGATCCAAGGCCCCGTTGCGGTTGGGACTGGCCGGCGGTGGCACTGATGTCTCGCCCTACTGCGACACCTATGGCGGAACAGTGTTAAATGTCACCATAGATATGTATGCCTATTGCACGCTGGAGCCCACAGATGACGGTTTGGTGGAGTTTTATGCCGCCGACCGGAAAGAGCGATTCTCAGCTCCTGCGGGGCACCCCATTCCACTAGAGGGACAGCTCCTGCTGCACAAGGGAATGTACAATCGCATCCTCCAGACGTATGGTGGGGGTAGTCCGCTTTCTCTACGCATGACCACCTATTCTGACGCACCTGCAGGTAGCGGCTTGGGCTCCTCTTCCACAATGGTAGTGGCCATGCTAAAAGCCTATATGGAGTGGCTCAATCTGCCCTTGGGAGAATACGATATGGCTGCGCTGGCCTATCAGGTGGAGCGGGAGGATATTGGGTTATCTGGTGGAAAGCAGGACCAGTATGCAGCTACCTTTGGTGGCTTCAACTATATGGAATTTTATGACCATGACCGCGTCATCGTCAACCCGCTGCGACTGAAGAACTGGATTCGCAACGAACTGGAAAACTCCCTGGTGCTGTATTACACTGGAACCTCCCGAGACAGTGCCAAGATTATCGACGAGCAGGTCCGCTGCCAGAAAGACGAAAAATCCCTGGAAGGGATGCACGAGTTGAAGGTCCAGGCGGAGCGGATGAAGGAGGCAATCCTCAAAGGAGATTTTGACGGATTTGCTGATTGCCTGCGAGCTGGATGGGAGGCCAAGAAGAAGACCTCCTCTGTTATTTCAAATCCTCAGATTGATCGCATGTACAGTTATGTTATGGAGAATGGTGGTAAGGCTGCCAAGATCAGCGGTGCAGGCGGCGGTGGCTTCATGATGATCGTATGCGATCCGGCAAAGCGCTTTGATCTGGTGGAGAAGCTTAGGGAGACTAATGGTAAGGTAATGGTCACTGGATTTACGACACGGGGCACACAGGCCTGGACTCTATACTGAGGAGGGGATTTCCGTGAGAGCGAGCACATGCGAGATTTTAAAAAATCTAGTCCGTCGATATCCCGCATTGGGTACTTGTGAGGCGGAGATTGACAGTGCGGCCGTGCATATGCTGGATTGTTTCACCAAAAACAGAAAGCTTTTGGTCTGTGGCAACGGCGGTAGCGCAGCAGACAGTGAGCACATCGTAGGCGAGTTGATGAAGACTTTTATGCTTAACCGTCCCCTAGATGAGGACATGTGTAAAAATCTTCGCACCGCCTATCCAGAATATGCGGAAACCATGATTGAAAATTTACAGCGTGCCGTGCCTGCCATTTCATTGGTCAGTGAGACAGCTCTTATGACCGCATATACAAATGACAATTCCGCCGAAATGGCCTTTGCCCAGCAAGTTTTAAGTTATGGGCGGCCAGGAGATATGCTGTTGGCCATCAGTACGTCGGGTAACTCGGCTAATGTGCTGTATGCCGCCCGTATTGCCAAGCTGATTGGAGTAACTGTTCTCGGTCTGACGGGCAGAAGTGGTGGAAAGCTCCTAGCACTTAGTGATATTTGCATCCGTGTGCCCTCAGACATAACCTATCAGATACAGGAATACCATCTCCCTGTCTACCACTGCTTGTGTGCATGTGTAGAAAACGAGTTATTTGGTATGGATCAATAATAAAGTATTTTCTTCACCCAATAACCTTCCTTGAAATTGCTCTGCATTTTAAGGAAGGTTGATTATATATACCAAAATATTAATACGTTGGGTGGGTAGGCACTTACATAACTGGGGAGGAATATGATGCTATGTATGCAGTGATTGCATCTGGTGGTAAGGGAACGCGTGTGGCATCCATCAACGCAAGTGTACCGAAACCCATGCTGCCCATTAATGGAAAACCAGTATTAGAGCATCAAATTGAATGCTTAAAACGGCAGAACATTACTGATATTATTTTGACAATTGGACACCTTGGCGACCAGATTAGGAACCATTTTGGAAACGGGCAGCAATTTGGCGTGAAGATCGACTACCTGATTGAGAAGACACCCTTGGGGACTGCAGGAGCGCTGTACCACCTCAAGGGCAGAGTATTGGATGATTTTTTACTGATTAACGGAGATTTGATCTTTGATGTAGACCTACACCGGTTGATGGCTTTCCACAAATCGCACGGTGCCAGTGCCACTCTGGTAGTTCATCCAAATGATCACCCTTATGACAGCGGTATTGTGGTAGCCGCAGAGAACGGTCAGGTAACTGGCTGGCTCACCAAGGAGGAGGAGCGCGGCTGGTATCGAAACTGCGTAAATGCAGGCATTCATGTAATCTCTCCCCAATTGCTAGAAGGGCTTTCCGAGGCGAAGAAAACTGATCTGGATAGAGAATTGTTGCGGCCTGCGATTCCAGCTGGTAAAATTTTTGCCTACCGCACCCCAGAATATGTAAAAGACATGGGAACACCGGAACGCATCAATGAAGTGGAACAGGACCTTGCCAGCGGTCTGGTACAACGTAAGAATCTGTCTAATCAACAGCGTGCAATCTTTCTTGACCGGGACGGCACCATAAATCGGTATGTTGGATTTTTGCGTCGTGCGGATGAATTAACCCTAATTGACGGTGCCGCACAGGCGATTAAGGCCATTAATCAAAGTGGATACTTAGCCATCGTTGTTACTAATCAGCCTGTGATTGCTCGGGGAGAGGTTACTTGGAATCAATTGCAGAAGATCAACAATAAGCTGGAAACACTGTTAGGACAACAAGGTGCTTATGTAGATGATATTTTCATCTGCCCACACCACCCTGACTCTGGATTTCCAGGTGAAGTAGCCGCCTACAAAAAAGTATGTGATTGCCGAAAACCCAAGCCTGGCCTACTGATACGGGCGGCGGAAAAATACCATATTGACTTGAAGAGCAGTTGGATGATTGGCGATACAGACAATGATGTGAAAGCAGGTTTAGCCGCTGGATGCCATGTGGAGCGCCTGACAGATAATTTTGTATTATTAGATGCTGTTCGTAAACTGAATCTTGCTAATTGATTATATGTAATAGAGATTAACTTCAGATCCAAATGCTAGCTTCATTAAAGCAACATAATCCGAACCTTGTTCCACATTGGAAGCAGGTTCGGATTTGTTGCTTTTTAACCTGACATATAGCTACCCCTATCACTGCAGATGGTAACGGGCCGGCAGGGCCTTGATTCCGGGCCAGTCAGAGCCATGATCTCGGGCCAGCTGAGGACATAATTTCCGGCCAGTTACGCAGCCTTCTCCTATAATGAAATTCCCTCTTTCTTGGGGAGAGGAATTCATTAGAGAGGTTCAAAAATGGACTACAAACGAGTACTGGTTCTGCATTTTACCAACGGGATGAGCAGCAGAGAAATCGCTGAAACCACTGGAGATGGTAAAACCACCATCAACGAGTTCCTGAAGTGATTTATGGAATGTGGGGTGCTGAAATATCCCTTGCCAGAGGATGTCACCAACGAATTCATCGGAGAACTGCTTTACCGGAAGGCTGGAAGTCCCACGAACTCTCAGCTCTACAGGGACATTGATCCGGAGGGCATTCACCGTGCCTTGACCAAAAAGGGCGAGACACTCAAGCATTTATGGAAAAAGTATAATGCTTCCGGCGTTGTAGACGGCCGCAGGCCCCTCAGTTACCGCCAGTTTTGCAGGCGGTATTCTCAATGGCTCCAGAGCAATAAGGTCACCTTCCACATTCA
>CALWYC010000256.1 GCA_944385655.1 uncultured Intestinimonas sp.
TGGGTGGGGTAGTTCCTACTTTCTTGTCAAGCAACAAAAATATCGCCCGTAGTCTCGTTTGGGCGGTATCTCTGCGTAAGATTGGCAGTCCATTGTTAAATTTTATTATGTTTTCTTTGTACACTGTTGCAAACATTGGTCTATTGGAAATCAACTGCATTGGTGTTTGGATGTTTTATTCAGAGAGGATGCCTCTAAAATTCGTAAAGATAATGCGCCTTTAAATATGAATGTACTGGGAAAATGTGCTTTTTCTCTGCTTAAGCAAGCCAAATATGGTCGATTGAGCAAGAAAAAATGGTGTTCAAGGCTTCTCTTAATCCTCAAGCCCTGTTAGACACCCTTTTCCCAGCGAAAAAGTAAATGCGATAGCCCTGCTTTTATCGTGTTCTTTTGTAGATTTTTAGGAGATGTGGTGATATAATTACATTTATATGGAGCGGTGTGATGCTTGCTGTTTAATTCTTGATGTAAGGGTATTTGATGCTTTTTCTATTACTTAATATGCTCATCTCGAAGGAAGCAATTGATAATGAAAGAGATTATAGGAAAACAAATTCATGATGGCGTGTTGTTCGGAGAAGTCTTTGTATACGATCATCGAAAACAGTTTCTGACTGGCTTACAGGGCACGGGCGCACTGATTGTTGCCGCTGAAGATCTTACTCCCAATGAGACGGTCCAATTTGAAAAACTGAATGTCTGTGCATTTGTTGCAACCAATGCGACGGAAACGTCCCATGTTGCGATTTTGGCTAGAACCATGGATTTGCCAGCCATTACCGGAATTTCCATTGAGCAAAACTGGCACGGTAAGGAGGCAATCATTGACGGGTGCGGTGGACGATTAATTATTGATCCGGACGAGCCGACCCGCCGCTTCTACAGAAGCAAAGCGGCGGAGGAATCTCGGAATAGAGAGCGACTTTTGGAAGAGTATAAGGAAAAGAAGGCAATTAGCAAAAGGGGCAGGACGATGAACATCTATGCGAATATCTCTGCGCCCGATGATGTTGCCAAAGTACTTGCCAATGGAGCGGATGGCATTGGTGTGTTCAAAAGCGAGTTTATGTATCTGAATTCGTCGGACTATCCCACGGAAGAAAAACTGTTTTCAGTATACCGACAGATTGCTGCTACAATGGGAGAAAGAAAGGCCGTAATCCGCACATTTGACATTGGTGCAGACAAGACCACAGACTATTTTCAGTTGGACAGAGAGGAGAACCCTGCGTTAGGCTACAGAGCCATTCGTATCGGGATTGATCGACCCGCTGTTTTCAAAACCCAACTGAGAGCAATTATCAGAGCGAGTGCATTTGGAAATGTGTCGCTGATGTATCCAATGGTAACTTCGGTGGATGAAGTAATCCTGGTAAAGAAGATGGTCTGCGAGGTCATGGATGAGTTGCGCCAGGCGAATATCCCCTTCAAAAAGGATATAGAGCAGGGGATTATGATTGAGACACCTGCATCGGTTATCATCAGCGATATGCTGGCGCAGGTGGTTGATTTCTTCAGCATAGGAACAAATGACCTGATTCAGTACATGCTGGCGGTTGATAGACAAAATCCCAAACTCAGCAATTTGTACGATCCACACCATCCTGCGGTCCTGCGTTCCATCGAACATGTGGCAAAAAATGCAAAAGCGGCAGGAATATGGGTGGAGATAAGTGGGGAATTGGGCGCGGATCTGACACTTACCCAACAATTTATGGAGTATGGGATTGACTCCCTTGCGGTCGCTCCATCGAAGGTGCCGTTAATCAGGAAAGCAATTTGTGAAATGGAATAAATCCGCGTCTGGTACTGCGGAAGAAAGGGGCTACTGATATGGCAATTAAGAATGTTGATGCGGAATTGAAGAAGAAAATTAGAAGATGTATGGAAACTCTTCCGCTGACAATTAACACGCACTTTGGAGATCCATTTCAGCCTGATCAGTGGGAGAATACGCTTGATAAGATCCGGTATCTGAAAGCACAAAACTATCAGGGTGAGATTGAGGTTTCAACAAAATGGATTATCTCCAATGAACAGATCAATGAGCTTTATGCGATAAATCCTGACATTTGGATTATTTGTGGGATTACTGGCATCAACGAGGTGAAAAATGTCACGCTGGACGAGCGGTTTGACAACTATCTGCGCATTTGCAAAAAATTCAAAAAGACAATTCTGAATGTTAGGCCTCTGATTCCCGGTATCAACGATTCCATGGAAGTCCTTACTCCCATCATTGAGGTTGCAGCAAAGGGAAGAAAACTCCTGAAACATGGCGGTTATCTGAATCCCCAATCCTTTGAAAATAAAAAAACCAAATATGACGGTCTGAAGCAGGAAATCCACGCTCTTTGCGAAAAACTGGGCGTCAATGATGGACCCCGCTGTTCCTGCCTTGTAACGGATGTTACCGGCAAAGTGAACAGTACCTTTGAAGAATCACCGCCAGTTAATCTGGATGTTCTTGAGGCGCTTGGCTATAATTTTGAATACAATGACGGATATGTAACCCTGGCTGGCTATGAGGGGAGCAGTACGGTCACAAAGGGCGATGTTTCTTTTGCAAGACTGATTGTCTTGTCTTCCCGTGTTGTAAATAACTGGAATGATCCGCATGTATATATTCAGATGAAAGGGCCTGACAGTCAGATTGTGGTCTGCACGTCCAGCTGGCTCCACTGGGCAAGAGAAGTTCCGTGCATGGTAGACTGCTTTTATTGTCATGTTAGGCCTGAAAATCCTATCATCCAATCCTTTGAGGCCGGTGACACGGGTTGTAGCCCGATTGATCTGTATCATTATCTCTTTGAAGATTAAACTTGGAGTAAGCGATGATAATCACAATCGACGGCTATTCCAGTCAAGGAAAAAGCTATATCGGAAAGGCACTTGCAAGGGAATGTGGACTTGAATTCCTCTCTACAGGAAATATCGTCCGTTATGTTGCCGTTCAGTATAACATGCTTTACGATGGAACCGTAGAATCAGCATCCGTGCTACGGCAGGCAGTAAAAATTATGCAGGCGGCGGACATGGATAAAATCATAAGCTGTGGGGACTTGAAAACGGATGAGACAGAACGGACATTAAAAATCATCGCTCAACACCCGTTTGTCTATGATGAAGTTATAAAGGTGATCATACATTATGCCGAAAACCGAGATATTATTCTGGACGGTCGTTTCACTTTTAATTTCCTCCCCGATGCGCATAGAAACTATTATTTCATCTCATCCAACGAACGAAGGGTGTACTTGGCGGCAAAAGCAAGAAAAATCAGCCACGAGGAGGCCCGTGAGTACCTTGCTTTCCGTGACTCCTTCGAGCCGCAATGTACTGTTGCACCATACGTCCGGGTCATTGAGCCGGAGTCATTTGAATCTGCTGCGGCGTTACTTCAATATCTGAAAGATGATATTTATGGCAGTTGGTGATATTTATGGAACATGATATATATCAATTCATTGACGCGCTTGAAAAAGAAATCAATAAAACTCAAAAGCGTTTTTTTGACAAATGGAACTATGCCATCAGAAATCAGTTTCAATTAAATACACACTTCCATATTGAGAACTATGTGGATCTGTTTGGCGGCTATTGGCTCTCCCGGGAGGCGTTTCAAACGCTAGAACCTGCATTAAAGCACTTTTATGCGGGCTGTACAATATTTGAAGGCAGGGTTTATTTGCGGGGATACGATTATTATCAAGCGGATCTTGTACTAAACCTGTATAGTCAAAGATCCGAACATCATCGCTTATGGCAGACGTTTCAGACAAAATGGATGAAGTATCTACAATTAAATGATTTTTCCTTCATCAACCGGCGGATGTGCGTTGAGAATTGGATTGGCACTCTTGGGGTGCTGGAATATATGTTTTCAGACCTGACTTCGATTAGATGGTTCATATTTAGAAACGAAAAAATGCTCCAAGAATCACTCAAAGAACAGTTTGGTGCAACGATTGAAGATTTGGAGGTGTTGACGGAATCAACGGCCCGCTCCATTGCAGCTCTGCTGAAATTTCGGTTCGATGAGGCCAGAGAGCTCTTGACGGTTCAGATCGGCAGGCTGATCCGCTCCAAGCGAATTATATGTTTTCTGGAAAGCAATTTTCAATCCATTGAAAAGGCATCCATCCGGACCATGCGCGAAGGGGATTCGCTTGCCATAATCTATGCCGCATATCTTCTGAAGCTCGAACCCTTTTGCCGAAAGGAGCGGCTTACACATATACACATCATGAGCAATGCCTTCGGCGCTATGAACATTGGTATTCTCTTGAAACACATGATGCCCTCAAACTGCCATGTTCACCATACAAATATCTTGTACGCCCAACACAGAAGCGATGGGGACTTTGTGTATGATGATACCTTAATCAACCGATGTGTTTTTATCAATTCTGACGGGTTGACAGACTACAACAAAGCGCAGGCAGTATTCGTTGTGGATGACAGCATCTGTTTTGGAAAAAGTTATCATTTCATCAAAAATTTCCTGGAACGTGAGTCCGTCTATCTGTTGCCCATGACATTAAATTGCAATGGCATGAAATATTTCAGAGGTGGCCTGACAGAACAGGATGATTTGGGCGCGATGATCCGGCAGTCAGCGTTTTGGGCCGGTGAGGTGAATCAAGAATTGCCTGCATTCTTTTCTTTTTGGGATTTCCGGCGGAGCGTCCCTGCGGATTGCCCTATTGAAGATCCCAACTACAGGTTTGCCATGTTCGGAAGCGATCTGCTTCTCAGACACCTCTGGACAATCTATTTGCATGAAATATTGTGCGATTAGAATCAAATGCAATTGCATTTGTGCAACCGGTTTGCCACAATTTCTCTTGCTTAAAGATGGGATACAAGCTGCGGCAATGGCGGCTGGCATTTCCGTTTGCAATGATATTTGCCTCCTTTTCCCGGATATTTTATACATGGAGCAAAAAACTATGGACTGGAAGGAAAATCAACACAATACGGCTTCCCGCAGGAAATACATTTTGTTTGTGTGCCATCACTTATCGTCACTTTATCAATTTGTCCTGCTGCGGCTGACTCGTTATAAGAAGCATCAGGTTGTTCTGCTTGTATACAACGCTTTGTTCTGCCAGAGTTCATTTGCGAAAAACCTTGAAAAGAGAAGGGTGTTTGATCGAATTTTGGCCATCAGAGAGCCAAAGAATTTTGAGGAAAAGCAGTACGAAAGGTTTGTTACCGACTATTATGACGACTATTTTGTGAAAAACGGTTTGTGCTTTGAGAACATAGAAGAGATTTACTCAGCATGCGACCTGAATAACCTGTTTCCGGTCTATTGCACGCTCAACCACCGAGCCATCTCCTATCTTGAAATGTACGAGGGCCAGTTTCAGGATAAAGATAGGTATCGCTTCTGTACGGCGGTATTCGGCTATCCGCCGTGGATTGAGGAATTATACAGAAAATATCATACTTTATCCGGTGATGGAGGGGCGGACACGGCCAAACGATACCTTTGGCCTGGTTCTATCCGCGAATATCCGGAGAAGGATGTCAATACGGACTTTTTGAAAGGTTTTTACGCATTATCCGACGACAAAAAGAAATTGATTGCCGACTGCGTAGGGCTTCCTGAGGAAATCGACGTTCACGAGATGAATCTTCTGCTGCTGAACAGCCCCCGGTGGACAAAGGCTATTACAGGCCTTGAGCCTCCGTTTCACTATCTTCCCTATCTGCTGATTGCCGACTATTACTTTGACAGAACAAACTTTTTCCTCAAAAACCATCCCCATGCTGAAGCAGACCCCTATTTTATTAATGAGATTTCAGTCCGCGCGAATGTGATGCCAGCAACGGTTCCCATCGAATTTTACGGGCTGATTGACCGCTTCCGGGTAAAGAAACTGATTTCCGTGGCATCGAGCGGGAATGCGAAAATTGCGGACTTTATTGCCGAAGAGACGTATCTTACCGAAAATTATCTGAGGGAATATCAGTATATTCACAAGTGTTACCTTACCTTGTCTCTGGCCCACGGACTGGAAGAGCGCTTTATCTGCCATGGTGTTGGGATAACTGATGACTTTATCAGGAAATTGGACCGTTGCGCATTTGCTTCAGAGCAAAGGGAAGCCGCGACTCCTGACTCGTGCACCGGTGCGGACCGCATATATCAACTGGTTGGGAGGGGGGCTGCCTCCGGCAACGACGCAGCGCCTCCCCTGTTTGAAGAGAATCGCATCACGGTTTTTCTTGACCCAGAAGCAGCACTGGACAGTCTTACCAAAATTCAGAGGCGTGGATTTGCAGAGCAGCTGATTGGAATCGAAATTCACAAGATAGCCATTTATGAGCATACTCTCTCTAACACGCAAACCGAATATTTGTTCCTGTTCTGCACAGACAAGGAGTACATATGTAGAATCAGAGGAAGCGTATGGGACTATACGCTTTATCATACGGGAATACGGATTACAGCAAAGATGTTGGAGCATAGTGGACTTTCCTCTCATCTGAATGGTTGCGCATGATGGCCGGAGGGTTACTGGCAGGCAGAAGCAAGCGCTGTATCATCAAATGACGGTTTCATTTTGAAAGGGTGTATATGTAATGAAGGTAGTCGGTGTGATTCCTGCACGGTATCAATCCTCCAGATTTCCCGGGAAGCCGCTGGCTGACATCTGCGGCAAACCGATGGTCTGGTGGGTCTATCAACAGTGTAAAAAGGTCGAAGAATTTGATGAGGTTTATGTGGCCACGGACAGTGCCGAAATCGAAAAGGCGTGTACTACTTTAGGGATCAATGTCGTGATGACTTCGCATGAGCATCAGACAGGAACGGACAGGGTTGGACAGGTGGCGCAGATGGTCTCTGCAGACGTAATCGTGAATATTCAAGGAGACGAACCCCTTCTTGAACCGGAAACGATTCGAGCGGCAATCCTGCCTTTTTACAGAGACGCCAGTCTCCAGGTGTCAAATCTGATGACAAAAATCACAGATCCTGTTGATGTTGTGAACAACACTGTACCCAAGGTCATCACTAATGAACAGGGGATTGGCATTTTCTTGACGCGAGCGCCTGCTCCATATCCAAAGGGTAGCATTGGGTTCAGCTACTATAAGCAGGTGTGTGTTTATGGGTTCAGACCGGATGCGTTGAAATTTTTCTGCGAGTACGGCAGGAAATACGGAAAGGCAAAGATTGAGACAATTGAGGATATTGAGATTTTAAGATTTATTGAAAACGGCTATAAGGTTCAATATATTGAGGTCGATTCTCAGACTGTCGCTGTGGATACAAAAAAGGACCTGGAAAAGGTCAGAGCAATCGTCCGGCGGATGCAGCAGGGGAATTGATCTTGGTTATTTGACTATCTAAATATGCGGGAAGGAAACAACAATGGGCAAGCAATACCTTGTAACAGGCGCAGCTGGTTTTATTGGCGCAGCTGTTGCACAAAAACTACTTGAATTCGGGAATAAAGTCATTACGATAGACAATTTATTTACCGGAAAGTTGGAGCGGGTTCCCGAAAATGTTGAATTGATCGAGGGATCAGTCTTTGACAAGCAGGTAATTGACAAGCTGAATGGGCGGTGTTTTGATGCCATCATACACATTGCAGGTCAAAGTTCCGGAGAAGTCAGCTTTGAAAACCCGGTCTATGATCTTCAGACTAACTGTCAATCTACCCTGTTGTTGCTGGACTATGCCCAAAAAACCGGCTGTAAAAAATTCCTCTATGCCAGTACGATGTCTGTATACGGAGATCACACGCCGCCGGAGTGTTCCGAATCCACGGAGCTTCTGCCCAAAAGTTTTTATGCAGTGGGAAAATTGGCAAGTGAACATTACATGAGAATTTATAGCCAACAGTTTGACATGGCGTGTACCGCACTCCGGCTATTCAACACCTATGGCGTTGGCCAGAACATGAGCAACCTGAAACAGGGAATGGCCAGTATTTATCTCGCAATGGCCATAAATAGACATATAATTACTGTGAAGGGCAGCAAAGACCGGTTTAGAGATTTTGTATACATTGATGATGTAGTTGATGCCTTTTTAAAAGCGTTAGCGAGAGAGCGCGGCTATGATAGCTTCAATATATGCACTGGAAGGGCAATCACCGTGGAGCAGGTGATTAAGACGATTACATCCCGGCTTCCCGGCCCAATAAATGTAACTTATACTGACGGTACGCCAGGAGACCAGTTTGGAATCTACGGTAACAACAGCAAAGCAAAGGATAGCATCGATTGGGAGCCTCATTGGATGTTTGAGGATGGAATGGACAAAATGATTAAGTGGGCGGTTATTTCCGCACAACCTGGTTCCAGTGAGAAAGAACTTGGATAAGTGAACGTACAGCGCTGCGCCTGAAAACGGGGCTTATAGGAAGTACTTCTGAAACTGCTAATCGGTAGTGACAATTAAAGTATTGCTTTGATTGGAGAAAGGTGGACATATCCCGGAGAAAGTACATGAAACGAGTAACTGTTTTGGACTGCACCCTCCGTGATGGAGGATATTGTAACAACTGGAAATTTGGAAAAGAAAATATTTGCAAGATTGTTAATGGCTTGATAACAGCGAATATTGACTATATCGAGTACGGTTTTCTTTCAAAAGAGCAAAACTATGACTCAGATATGACAAAGTATACCCATATGGCTCAAGTTGCCGAAATAATGCCTGAAAGGAACATCGACAAGTTAGGACTGGTGATGATTAATTACGGCGAATATGAGATAGATGAAATTCCTGACCGATGCCTTACTCGTGTTGACGGTATTCGTGTTGCCTTTCATAAAAAAGATGTTGATGACGCAATTTACTTTTGTTCACAAATCAAGAAAAAAGGTTATTTGGTATTTGTACAGCCGATGGTGACAACAAGTTATACAGAAGTCGAGTTTACACATCTGATTCAAAGGGTGAATATGCTCCAGCCATACGCGTTTTATATTGTTGACAGTTTTGGCATGATGACGGCCAAAGACCTGTGGCAGTATCTGCATCTTATTGAAATGCATTTGCAGAACGGGATAGTAATAGGATTGCATGCGCACAACAACTTTCAGATGGCTTTTTCGAACGCAATATACTTAACTCATTATCCATTGATAAGACAGATCATAATTGATGTTTCGATCTATGGAATGGGTAGAGGAGCCGGTAATCTTAACGCGGAACTGTTTTTGAAACATTTGAATGATATAGCTGAACCGCGATATTCTATCAAACCAATTCTTGAACTAATAGACGAAATTATAAGAAAATTCTATGATGAAAAGCCCTGGGGGTATTCATTATCAAGTTATTTATCCGCGCTCTATATGCTACATCCAAATTACGCCGCGTATTTGGACTCTAAGAAGTCTTTGACGTTAAAGGCTATGGAAGAGATTTTCGATCAAATAGATCCTCAAAAGCGTCTGGAGTACGATGAACAGTACATTGAAGAATTATACATTGCATATCTGTCGGGAAATGCTTCCAAGATTGTCCCTGTTAGTAGAACTGATGATATAAATCAGAAGCAAAAAAGTACTACTGATTGTACTGGGAAAAATGCGTTTCTTTAGAAAGAATGGATTTGCTTATGGGTGTTATCGCCCAACTCTTGTTAATAGCATTTGCTATGCTAACTGTGTACTGTTCCGGCACCATTTTTCAACCGCTTGCCCACGAACTGTTTTTTCGTTCATAATTTTTAATCTTCGCTTATGGAAAAGTTGTTCCTATGCTGCCCGCTTGGGTGCAGAAACCTGTCAAGTAATTGGTAAGCGAGGGCCACGCCTGTCTCATAAACCGACAAGATGCACATATCAATCGTAGCCAAGCGGTCGGTTGACCGCAAAAACATCCTCCAAAGGGTGCAACAACAGTACTCTGATCATAATATCTGTGGTGTCCAAATCCTCAGTTTTGTGCAGAATTACATTTATGAGACGGGCGTGAAGCGAGGGCGGCGAGGCAATTTATAAACCTCGCTGCCCATCATTTACCTCTCGTGGTCTGCACGTTTTCTTGCTGATGGTTGAACGATTCCTTTTTGCAACACTCGCGGGCGTTGCCGGGACAGCAGCCGCACCTCCTGCTCTTCCGCATCCTCCCGCAGCAGGCGGCTGGCTTCCCCCTGGATATCTATCCATTTCAGTGGGGAATAGTGAGGGGCGAATACTTGTTCCACTTTTTGACTGGCTTCCTTTTCATATTCAGCCCGGAGAGATTGCCGAGCCTCATACAGCTCTACGGGGTCAAGCTTAGCGGCCTGCGCTTTCAGCTCGGCATATTCCCGCAACACCTTGTCCAGCTCAGCAGAATATCTCTGCTCTTGTTCGTCCAGCTTTTGGAGGCCAGTCTCCATAGAGGCAATATCCTTGCGGAAGGCTTCGGCCCCGGCGTCCTCGGCATATTCAAACTGCTGCAAAAGCAGTGCCTTCTCGGAGCGCAGTTCCTCCAAATCCTCGGTCAGCTCCGCAATCCTGGCCGCCAGCTCCTTATGCTTGAGCATCTTCCATGCAGGCAGGGCTTTCTTCTCGGTCAGCAGGGCTTTGCGCTCTTTGCTCTTGTTCTTGATCTGCTGCACCAGCCCGGTGTACCGTGCCATCTGGGGCCGATATACAT
>CALWYC010000257.1 GCA_944385655.1 uncultured Intestinimonas sp.
CCATCACGGCCGGCCCCGCTCATTTGCGCTCTATAGAGTCCCGCGCGGTCCCCAATCACCAGCATCCGCAGCATATCTTGTGAAAGGCGCTTGTCAGCTGGGTATCTGCCCCCAACCGTTCACCCGCCCCGCAGGATTCCCAGGGCAACCGGCTTCTGAATGGAGGAGCCCCGGCAGAAAACCTTAGGCCTTCGATACCTGGTCCGCCGCCTGTCGGTGGATGAAATCGGTATAGGCCTCTTGGGCTTCGCGGGCTGCGGTCATCGCCTCTTCCACATCGCCGTTGGTGTGCATCCCGGCTAGCTTCTTGGCCGTGGTGAGGGACAGGGCACAATTTGCGGACATCAGGTCCATGGATAACCGGCTCTCCTCCGCCCTGCGGGTAGCCCGGCGCTCTGCACGTTCTCTTTCTCTTTTGGCTTGCCGGCGGTCCCAAGCTGCAGCGGCCTCGATAAGGGCTACAAGCACAAGCGCAATCGCGTTAATCGTTGCCTCACTCATTAGACACCTTGGAGGGAACCACCGCGCCCAGATATCCGACCAAGCCACCTCCCAGAGCCAGCATCCCCTCCTGCTGGTGAGTCAGAGCGCAGATGATAAGTGCAGCACCAGCTACTACGACCACCATGGCCTCTACAATGTTAATCTTCTCAAACAGATCTTTCATATGGAACCTCACTTTCCGGCCTTGATGGCCTCATAGAGTCTGCGGAGCATAGTCCAGGTTTCGGCCCGGGTGCAGGAGTCCTCCGGGCGGGTACCGTCGGCGAGCCCCATGGTCTTTACCCACTCCTGGTCCTCAGCATACCAGGGCGTGGGGTCGGAAGTATCGGCCGCCGAGACCCCAAGCCACTTGCACACGCCGTCAGCGGTGGCCTGGGCCAGCTTGTCCCGGTAGGCGGTATCGTTGAGGAGGGCCACGTCCTCCTTGCTGGTGTGGTACCCGTACTCAATGAGCACGGCGGGGGCGTCGGTCTTGGCGAGCACGGTGAGATCCAGATTGTGAACGATGGGGGTGGATCGTAAAACCACCCCTGCGGCGTGGAAGGCGTTGATCAGGTCCGTAGCCAGCAGGTTGCGCGGGGCGGTCATGGGGCCGGAGGAGGTGTAAATCTCCAGGCCCCGGGCGTCGTACCACCCGCCGTTCCCGGCGGCGTTGGTGTGGATAGAGATAAAGCAGTCAGCTCCGGCGGCGTTGCTGGCCTCTGCCCGAGCGGTAAGGCTGGGCTTGGCGTTCTCGGTTCGGGTGCCGACCACCTTCACGCCTCGTCCCTCCAGGATGGTTTTGAGACGCTCATAAAGGTCCCAGGTGAACTCTTTTTCCTTGTAGCTCCCGTCGGGGGAACCGTTCACGGTGTCCGGCCCATGACCGGGGTCCAGGCAGACGATTTTCTTGTTGCTCATGGGGTCTCCTTCTTCCTTTTTGAGATAGACACATACCAGGTTGTGGACTTTGCGGCTGGCGTCGATTACTTGTCCGTCCATGTCGCACTGGCTGGAGCCGCCGCCGTCCAGCATGACGGCAGAGTCCCAACCCTTGGCCTGGAGTTCGGCCTGGAGCTCCTCCGGGGTGGCACCGTCGGTGGAGCAGTAGAGGCACAGGTTCCCGCCTTTGAGGCCCATAGCCGTTCTCTGGCGGTGGCCGGCCAGGTCGCTGCCGTAAATGAGCCGCTCCGCCTTGCCGCCCCGGAGGAGACAGACGCAGCAGATATAGTTCAGCTTCCCAGGGGCAGGGACGCCCTCCAGGACCATGTCGGGGCCGGTATCCCAGGCGTAGCCCCAGTAGGTGTAGGGGTCAGAGGCCCAGACTTTCCCGGCGGCCTTCAGATGGCAGACAGCCTTTGTGCCCTCAAAGAGCCCGCCGTTGATGATGTAATCCGCCCCGGTGGCCTCTTTTATCTCGGCCAGGGTGCGCTCGCTTTTGTTGATGTAGAGCTCCACCCGCCGGATGCGGGAGAGCGGAATACTACTGATTGCTTTTGCCATTAGACCACCTCCAGGTATATTGGGGCCGCTCTCCTCCCTCTACGGCCCAGCGCAGCCAGTCGAATGCTGGGATAAAAGCCAGGCACAGCCCCCACCAGACGGCGGCGAACTGTGGGCAGATCTGTCCCATGAGATTGCCTGTCAGGCCGGAGTAATCCCAGATGCCAAGACCCATCCAGACGTTGAGCACCAGCCCGGCCGCCAGCTCCACGACACTCACCAGGGCGGCGCAGGCCAGGGCCTGGAGCCACAGAGGGCAGCTCCAGGGCAGCTCGGCCCCGCACCGCTCCACGGGGATGGTGAGCACGATGGCCAACACTAGCATAGTCCAGCTGATCCGCTCCGGATGGCCGGTCAGGGATTTATAGCCCACTTCTAAAAGAAAGTAGACTGTCCCGCCCCATACCCAAAGGAGTATGGACAGCACCCACCGCCCCGCCCGGCTCATGCGGACATTGCGGAAGTGATCCTGGCAACTACCGTCTGCATCTGCTCCGCTGCGACGGCGACCATCTCGGTGTAATGCTCCAGGTACGCTCCAGTGAGCGGCTGACCGTAGGTCACAGCGTCAATTTCCTCCACGGTATCCAGGGTGCCGATGTAGTCTTTGAGCTGGTGATAGTAGGTCAGCTGGGCGGTTTTGTTTCCGGCCAGGGCCGGATAGATGTTGACGATCTCCTCCGCCGTGTAGGTGCGGCAGCTCCCATCTTCCGATTGGTACGGATACATGGTCGCACCCATCAGAACAGCGTCGAACATCTCTTTCATGTTGATCTGATCGCGCTCGGAGTAATCAAAATGCTCTGTTGTGCCGCCGGGCAGCTGGATGTCAAGGCCCGATACGATGGCCGCATTGCAGGCATTGGAGAGCTCGGTCTCCTTTGCTGCCCTGGCAGACGGCAGGCGGTCGGCGGCGATCTCTTCCTCGGTGCGCTCCACGGCCTGGCCGTCGGCCAGCTTGTACCGGGGGATGCCGTCGGCGGTGTGTATGCCGCCGTCGAAATAGTTGGACTGGCACAGATTGTATTTGTCGCCCGTGCCCTCGTCGATCTGCACCCAGCCCGTGAGGTCTGCGGGCGTTGTGTACCCGCCTTCACAGCGGATAATGCGGCTTTGGTCGTCGGCGAGGACGTAGACCTTTGATGTAATAATCTCGTCCATAATGTACCTCACAATTCAGCGTTGACGGTGATTCCTGTAACTTGTGCGTCTCCGACAAAGGTTCCTTCCAGTGTGCTAACTGTCGTTTCCACCATCAAAATACCAGATGTAGCGCCATATGTTTTGATCGGAGTTATCGCCTCTGACGCGCCGGTACTGGATATCAACAGACCGTCGATTGTTACAGCAGGGGAGTCTACACGCATTGGCACAGGCAACGGGATTTGGATGACCGCATTAAATCCAGCAGATCTATACGCATGAAAATGTAAGTTACTTCCACGCCACAGATACGCCTGGCACTTTGCAAGCTCCTGCTGGTAGTTCAGGTTTTGGGGGAGCATGGACCACTTGCTATCAGACATTTGGTAGGCAGCTGTCTGCACTCTTCCAGGCTCCAATTTTATGATTTCGGTTTCGGTCAAAGTATCTCCGTTAAAAACAACAAGCTCAAAAGAGTTGGGCCCGTACATCCGAAACTGTGAGCCGTTGCTAAAAATAGGGATACTCTGCGAATATGCGTCTTTGGCGGGGATAGTTACCTCACCCGAATAAAAAGACCCATCGTGCTGTAAAAGACTCATCGAATACGTTGCGCCTACGGGCAAAGCACGTTTAAGCGTCTGTTTAATGAAAGTGTGAGGATTTCCGCCAACAACCGTAAGCCCATTTTCAGTAAGCGAAACGGATCCACCCGTGGAGATATATAGATTCCACCGGTCAAACATTGCTGACTCACCAGAGGACTGTGCTACGCCTCTCTGGTTCACGGGGAAGACTCCGTATCCAGTCCCGCCTCCCACGAAATAAGCATTGTCCAACTCGTTTTCCTGCACGGCGGCCCCCAGGGCGGCCAGAGCCGCCTGAGAATTGTCTATATTGGAGAGTGAGCGGTCTGCCGCCCCCACCATAGCCGCCGTATAGTCCCCCTCCTGCGGGGTAACCACCCCA
The DNA here is from genome assembly GCA_944385655.1 of uncultured Intestinimonas sp. Lineage (GTDB taxonomy): Bacteria > Bacillota > Clostridia > Oscillospirales > Oscillospiraceae > Intestinimonas. Next base: position 4,099 of record CALWYC010000257.1, read on the forward strand.
GCCCTGCCGGCGAAGCTGGTCACGCCGCCTCCCGCCGCGTTCTGTGCCTGCTCCGACCAGTACTTTGCGTTGTTGGTGTCCTCTCCGCTCCGGGTCCCGGTTCCACCAACAGCCCAGCTCTCTGCCTCAGTGGAGGCATTCTCCGCACTCTCTGCCTTCAGAGTTGCCGCTGCCGCCTTTTCCTCCGCAGCTTCCGCCGCCGTCTTGGCATCAGTCGCATATTGGCTCGCAGCGCTTGCAGATGCTGCTGCGCTCTCTGCCTCCTGGACTGCCTGGGCTGCACTCTGTTCCGCCTCCTCTGATTTGGAAGTTGAAGTAACGGCCGCCTTTTTCGCCGCCTCCTGTGCGTCCTCTGCGGCTCCCTGGGAAGCCTGCGCTGCTGCGGCCGCCGTCTGCGCCTGGGTGATGGTCTCCGCCACCACGTCGGTCTGCAGCTCCGTGATGTCCAGCAGATCAGTCCAGGTCTCGATTCCCTCCTGTCTCCACTGGAGAGTATTCGTCTCCTCGTTGAAGCGAATCTCCGCGCTCTTCCCTTTCAATGCCTCCAGCCACTGGTCCAGATTTCCGGAAAATCCCCGCTTCACCGCCAGGCCATAGGCGGTGATGTAGTATGGGTAGTTTTCCCATTGATCCATGACCCGGAATCCCTGTGCCGGCTCATACAGATCTGCAAACCAGCGCAGAAAATTTCCAAAGTGCTCGTTGTAGATCTGCATACTGTTTGCGTATTTGTTGTACTCCCCATTGGCGGCGTCGATCTTCGCCTGCAGCCAAAGGGTATAGATGTCATCATGAGGCGGCGCCACCAGCAGCTCCGTCTCCATGTCCTCCTCTGTATAGTGCAGAGCATCGATCTCCGCCGGCGCCATCAGGAACACGTCCGCGGCGATCCTGCCCTCCAGGGCGTTCAGCCACGCCAGCTTTACCTTGCTGCTGAAGGCGTTTGGCTTCATCTCGTCTGCCCATTCGAGCGCTTCTTTGAGTTTCACCGTTCCCCTCCTCCGGTTTTCAGTATCTGCCCATCATAAAAACAGGCAGGGGCAAGGATGCCCCCGCCCGTTCTGGGTCAGTTGTCTGCTCTTTCACGCCGCTCCTGCAGGCGCTCAGCGCTTCTTATCAGTCCGGCAGTTCCTCGCCGCTGGACACGCCGCCCACCGCCGCGAAGCGCCAGTCATTGAAGGCAGCGTTGAAGCGGCTGCGGCCGCGCCACACGTTGGCGTCGGTGTTGTCGTCGATGGTGGAGCGGACCGACAGCTTCACGCGGTCGTTCCAAACCGCGCCGCCGTAGGTCTGGTTGTACTTGCTGTCCAGCAGGATCCACGGCTGAGTGTTGGCGGTGATAAACTGGTTCAGGTAGCTCCAGATGATCACCGTCCAGCGGCCGTACTGGTAGTTGAAGGCGTTGTTGGAGGTGGTGGGCTCCTTGTCGGCGCCGATGGCCGCAAATACCGCCTGCTTCAGGGAGGCCACCTCCGGGATCAGGATGGTATCGGGCGCCACGTCCAGGATCTCGTCGGTGTCGCCGCGGAACAGGTGCATGGCCGTCTCCATCTTGCCCAGGGCGTCCACAGAGAAGGCGTCGCTGAACAGGTTACACTGGTTCTCGCCGGACACCTTGGGGGGGTGGGCGGTGTTGAAAAGGGTCTTGCCGTCCGCCGCGGTCAGGTCGAAGTTCTTGCCCTTGTAGAGCATCTTCTCCTGCGCCTTGATGGCGCCGCCGAAGAGGGCTGCGCCGAACATCTCCCGTGTGCGGTTGTAGGAGGTCATAAAGGCCGCGGGCTGCTTGCGCAGGTCCATCAGCTTGGCGTCCTCGATCATCTCCTGGGAGATGGAGAAGCTGTCCTTCCAGGTGTCGTAGACGATCAGCTTGCTGTACCCCTCCTGCATGCCGTCGGCGGGGTAGGCGCCGTTCTCGCCCACGGGCTCAAAGCCGCTCATGGCGGTCATGGTGGTC
>CALWYC010000258.1 GCA_944385655.1 uncultured Intestinimonas sp.
TGGGACGGATGCTGGGCTTTGAGTTCATGCGCAACTTCAACTACCCCTATATCTCCAAGTCCGTCACCGAGTTCTGGCGGCGGTGGCACATCTCCCTGGGCACCTGGTTCCGGGAGTATATGTATATTCCACTGGGGGGCAACCGGGTATCGAAACCCCGGCTGTTCTTCAACCTGCTCATCGTGTGGGCGGCCACCGGCATCTGGCACGGCGCCAGCTGGAACTTCCTGATCTGGGGCCTGTACTTCGCGGTGCTGCTGATCCTGGAAAAGGCCGTTCTGGCCAGGGTGCTGGAGAAGCTGCCCGCCGCTCTGTGCCACATCTACACCCTGTTCCTGGTGCTGGTGAGCTGGGCCATCTTCGCCGTGGAGGATTTCAGCCACATGGGCGCCTATCTGCGGGCCATGTTCGGCATGGCGCCCGGCGGGCTGTCCAACGATAACGTGGGGTATCATTTCTTCTCTTACCTCCCCATGCTTATCATTGCCGCCGTGGCATCCACCCCGCTGGCGGTGAAGGTATGGAACAAGCTGCCGGAGAAAGCGGTCAGGATCGTGCTGCCGGTGCTGCTGCTGGCGGGTCTGATCTTCTCCACCGCCTACCTGGTGGACGCCACTTACAACCCCTTCCTCTATTTCCGTTTCTGACAGGAGGTCACAGCATGTCGAAAAAATACTGCATCTTTATTACCGCCCTGTTCTGCGCCTTCATCGGGGTCTTTCTGGTGGCCAACGCCGTCTCACCCGACCGGACGTTTTCCGAGATGGAGAACCGCAACCTGGAGCAGCTCCCCACCCCCTCAGTGAAAACCCTGCTCAGCGGGGAATTCATGAAGGACTTTGAGACCTACACCACCGATCAGTTTGTGGCCAGGGACAGCTGGATCGGCCTGAAGTCCGCTACCGAGCGGGCTCTGGGCAAGCGGGAGAACAACGGCGTCTATTTCTGCGAGAAGGATACCCTCATCACCCGGTTTGACCAGCCCGACAGCCAGAAGGTGGCGGACAACTTAACCTATGTGAATAATTTTGTGGAAAATGTGGATATCCCGGTGACCTTCTCCCTTATCCCCACCCAGGCCTGCATCTGGGCCGACCGCCTGCCGGCGGGTGCGCCCAACGCCAGCCAGACCGATATCCTGGACCAGGCTCAGGCCGCAGTGCCCGGCGCCACCTGGGCCGACCTGTACACCCCGCTGTGGGAACACAGGGATGAGGATATCTTCTACCGCACCGACCACCACTGGACCAGCCTGGGCGCCTACTACGGCTACACCGGCCTGGCGGAGGCCCTGGGCTTTACCCCGGTGAGCCTGGACAGCTACACGGAGACCGTCCGCTCCACCGAGTTCTACGGCACCGTGTTCTCCTCCTCCGGCGTGCGCTGGGTGAAACCGGACACCATTTCCACCTATGTGCCTGACACCGGCATCACCGTCACCGAGCACTCCTACGACAACAAGGGCAACCCCATTGAGATTCCCCGCTCCCTGTATGCGGAGTCCTTCCTCAGCGTAAAGGACAAGTACTCCATGTTCCTGGGCGGCAACCAGTCCCTGGGTGTGGTAAAGACCCCCAACACCGACAAGCCCAAGCTGCTCATCATCCGGGACTCTTACACCGACTCCGTAGTGCCCTTCCTCACCCCTCACTACTCTGAGATCCACCTGATCGACCTGCGCTACTACAAGCTGTCCATCCAGGACTACATTGAGCAGAACGGCATCGACCAGGCTCTGGTGCTCTACAGCGTGCCCAACTTCGTTACCGACTCCAACCTGCTGTGGATCGCCCGCTAAACGAAAGCTAAAAAACGCCCTGTCTCCGTCGGATAGTGGAGACAGGGCGCTTTTTATCCTTTAATAGCCCAGTTCTTTCAGAAGGGCTTTGATTGTGTCCTTTTCCTGCTCCGGCGCGGCGCACAGGATCACTGTGGTGTCGATACGGGAAATTACAGAATAGCTTCCGCCGCTGGTCAGGGTATATTTTTGGCTGTTGATCAGGTTGGTGTTGGTCTGCATGTATGTTCCCTGCTGACGCTCTTCCAGCAGGGCTTTTGTCTGTGCAAAAAACTGTTCCGCGGCTGCCTCTGTTGGAAAGACCAGATATTCCAGGCTGTGATTCTCCCCGCTGGCCTCATAGCACAGTTCCCAGCTACCCTCCACACCTGATGGTATCCCCTGAGAGATTGTATATCCGTATTCACTCATCCGGGCAGTAAATTCCTCCGGAGGCAGGGGGTCTCTGGGCCGGAGCAGCAGCTGCCAGGCCAGTGTCAGAGCTGCGGCGCACACAATCAATACCAGCACCACAGCCACCGCAATGCCGATAATCAGCCGCCGGTTCCGTTTTGCCTGCACCGGGTCCTTCGGAGCCTTTTCCGGGTGGGTCTCCAGCAGATGATTCAGGCGGTCGGCCTCTCCCTGTCCAAAAGTACGCCGAATCCAGTCCGGATCATAGCGCTCGTTATTCCGGTCAAAGGAATAGCTCCAGTTTTTCTCCACCGCATCCACTGTAATCTGCCCCGGTCGGTTGAATTTCTGCGCGTCCACATAAATGGTGAAGAAGCTGAGGATGGGCAGCAGGTCCCCATATCCATCATCCAGGTGCAGATAAAAGATGTCCAGCCGATCCCACACGTCCAGGGGTTTGGTAATCTGGGCGATCTGCCGCGCCCCGTCAAACACGCTGATAACGTAGATCTTGCCCAAAGCCCTGGCATAGCAGGCACAGGCCCGCTCCCCGCAGTCAATGGTCATCTGGGTGGTAAAGGGGGCGTCGATCTGGGTGCAGAAGGAGCCGTATGCCGTCCCGTCCCCGCCCACCACCTGGTACTCACCCAGTTTGGATGTGGCGCCGAAAATGAATTTATACTCTGTGGCGGTGTGGACCGCATTCTCCAAAAGGTTATAGGCGGTGTGGAAAACCTCGTTCCCATCGGCGTCTGTGAAGGTCAGCTCCCGCAGGTTTTCCACCTGGAAGGGAATTTGAATATCCGCCCAGGGAGTGCGTGCTCTGTACAGGACGCGCCCTTCCTGCTCCACCTGGAACAAGTTTTTTCCGTTTGCCTGGGTCTGCCGTATGGTAATCAGCATGGTGCATGCTCCCCTACTTTCAGATATAGGAAGCGCCGGCTTCCGCTGTCAGGCGGAAGCCGGCGCATTCAGGCCGCTATGTATCTCAGTCGCGCTGAGAGTGACGGGTCATGGAGTGATTCATCTTGCCGATGATCAGCATCACCACCA